>JALHOI010000081.1 GCA_022843085.1 Pseudobdellovibrionaceae bacterium | reverse complement strand
TGAAGCGGTTGAGATTTTTTCACCCGATCCCGAAGCAATGTTTCGGTCTGAACCGGCTGTGGCCGAACTTCGCCATGAGTTGGAACTACACGAGTTTTTGAATGTCAGCTGCCGCTTGAAACCGGACCACTTTTCAGAGCGCGAAGGAGATTTCGTTTTTTTTGAACGCGTCCAAGCGACCACGCCCGAAGAGCAAGCTCAAATCATTCAGCGCATTCGGTCGAAGATTGCGAAATTCGATTTGCTATTTCACGACTGGGGTGACGATGGAGATGAAACCAATGCCTAGAGTTCGAATGGCTGAGCCAAGAGACTGGTCCAAGCTCGAAGAACATCGCGCGCGGCATATGATGGAATCGGGCCGCGACGGAGATTTCATTTTTACTCCGGTCGAAGTCGCGGTGCCTGAGACACTTGACCGTGCTCGCGAAGAACGTGAGGTCAAGGCTTGGATGAAGCCCGTGACCGAGTGCGGCTGGCAGCGGACTTGGATCCTTGAGGATGGTGAAGCCATTTTCGGTGACCTCGTTCTTGAACAGCGGCCGCCAATCTCAAGTCATCTTCATCGCGCGACTCTGATGATGGGCATCGAGCGAACACACCGGGGTCGCGGCTTCGGTTCGGAGTTCATGAAGCAGGCGATTTCATGGGCGACTCTTCAGCCCACACTTGACTGGCTTCAGCTTTTTGTTTTTTCAGAAAATCTTCCGGCGCAAGCGCTGTATCGTCGATTCGGTTTCAAAGAAAATGGCCGCGTCGAAGACATGTTTCGCGTGGGCGGCGTCGCAGTCACCGACATTTCAATGGCGCTGAAGCTTCGCAATTTTTAAGATTTTCGGGGTCCCCAGCCTCCGATCGCAGGCTTGTTTCGGCGAAGCGCATAAACCAATACGGCGATCGATCCGAGGAGCATCGCGACTGATAACCACTGGCCGCGCGTCATGCCGAACAGTTGATAGCCGATGTGTGAGTCGGGCATGCGAACTGATTCTGTTAATATTCGAACGAGGGCGTAGCTAGTAAGCCAAGCGCCGCCGACCACACCGGGTTTTCGTGGCTTGTACCAGACGGCCGCAGCGATCACGAAGAGTAACAAACCTTCAAGAAGTGCTCCGTATAATTGGTAAGGGTGGCGCGCGGTGAGCGCATTCTGAAGTGCGTCGACGACGGCCTGATTCTGATTTTCAGTCGCCGCGATAATCTTGTTGATGACGTTTTGAACATCGGTACGGGCAGCGAGACTTGTTCGCACGCGTGAAGCCATATCGAGCCAAGCTGACGAGCTTGTGCCGACGGCTTCAGCCGCCAATTGAAGGCGGGGCAAAAGATCGGGCGCCGAGTCAGTGATCGATTTTTCGGCATCGTGTTTCAACCACAGAAAGGCCTCAGTGGGAAATTTGACTGCGAAGCTTGATCCAAACGAGGTGGCGCTTTCGATCGGTCGGCCGTAAAGCTCGCCATTCATGAAGTTCGCGATTCGGCCTGCGAAAATTCCAATTGAACCCCCGAGAGTCGTGAGATCGCCGAGATTCATCCAGTCTTGTTTGTGGCCGAGCTTGGTTTGGCGCCTCGCAAACCATACAGCCGCAACAATGATTCCTAGCACTCCGCCGTGACTGGCCATCCCGCCTGCCCAAACTTTCAGAAAGCCCCAAAATGGAAAAGTTCCGGAAAAATCGGTCAATATTTCGGGGCTGTAGAAGAGCGAGTAACCGAAGCGGCCGCCCAGCATTGTGCCGATAACGATCGCAAGCAGGTAATCGCCCAGTTTTTCTTCAGGCAGACTTCGGGTGCCGTCGGGAGCGATGAGGCCGCGGCGCGCAATAATTCTCATGAGCCAGTAGCCAACGAGAAAGGCCGTCAAGTACGCAAGTCCGTACCAACGTAGGCCGATCGAGTCGGTGAACTGGATCAAAAATGGGTCCATCTGGTGCACCCAACCCGAGAGCGACGTCGAGGTCGCGATGCCATTTGCGATAATCGTTTCGATAGGGGGCCTCGCCAATCTATGCGGTCATCTAGAGTTCAAGCTCGACCTAGGTGTCGTGAGCTTCTTCATTACCAAAGGCGCGTGCCTCACACAAACAGGGTTTTCGCCTGACGTTCTGCGGGATTCACGTTATAAATTTGGTGACGCCACTCAAAGTTTTTCGGCATCGCTTGAAGGCCTTGCTTGAAGGCCCTGCTTGAAGGAGCACACTCGTGGATCCAATGGACCAGACCGCCGGTCGTTCGAAATCGTTTACCGCTCGACCGAATCTCGAATTTTTAGAATCACTTTACGATTCGTTTAAAAAAGATCCAGCACAAGTCGATGGCGAGTGGCGGCTTTTTTTCGAAGGAGTTGAATTCGGTCAAGGACTTGCGCCGAAAGTCGCTGATGAGCTTGGCGCTAAAGTCGGACTCTCGTCGAAAGATCTTGAAGTTTACCGGTTCATCAATGCGTACCGAGATTACGGCCACTTCGAAGCGAACCTGAATCCGCTATCCGACAAAATCAAATCGTTTCCCGAACTTTCGATGACGAATTTTGGTTTGAGCGATTCAGATCTCGATACTGTTTTCAATGTTGGCGAAGTCGTCGGACTTCCTGGTGCTACGCTTCGCCAGATCATCTCGCATCTTCGCAAGTCGTACTGTGGCACACTCACGGTCAACGTTTCAGATGCGAACCCCGGTGTTCGAACTTGGTTTCGCAAAGAATTTGAGACAGGTCGCAGTCTTTGGAACCCGACAAAAGAAGATAAGCTGCGCGTCTTTGAGCAATTGGCGAAGGCTGAAAGCTTTGAAAAATTCATTCACACGCGCTTTGTCGGCAAAAAACGCTTTTCGATTGAAGGTGCGGATTCTTTGATTCCGATGCTCGAAACCTTGGTCGATACCGGATGTGAGTTCGGTATGGAAGAACTCGTCATCGGGATGGCCCACCGCGGTCGACTGAACGTGCTTGCGAACTTTATGGGTAAAGCGGCTGAAATGATCTTCACTGAGTTTGAAGGCTACCGCGACGAGAACAACTCGTTTTTTGACGGCGACGTGAAATACCATTTGGGCTATTCGGTCGACAAAAAAACTTCGAAAGGTAAGCCTGTCCACGCATCGATGGCGTATAACCCATCGCACTTAGAAACCGTGAACCCGGTCGTCATCGGTATGGTTCGAGCGAAACAACGTCGCCGCCGCGATACTTCAGAGCGTAAAAAAGTGATTCCTCTTTTGATTCACGGTGACGCAGCGTTTGCGGGCCAAGGTGTTGTTGCCGAAACTTTTCAAATGTCGCAGTTACAAGCGTACACGGTCGGCGGCACTGTGCACGTGATTGTCGATAACCAGGTGGGTTTTACGACATCGCCCGAGTTCGCACGTTCGTCGCCCTACGCATCCGACCTCGCTAAGATGATCCAGACACCGGTTTTGCTCGTCAATGGCGACGACGTCGAAGCGTGTTGCCGGGCGATGTCGATCGCTGTTCGGTTTCGCCAGGAATTCAAGCGAGACGTCGTCGTTCACGTCATCTGCTACCGCCGCTTCGGTCATAACGAAGGCGATGAACCAGCGTTTACACAGCCTCTCATGTACGAAAAAATTAAGAAACATCCGACGCCGTACGATCTCTACGCGCAGAAGCTTGTTAAAGATTCGGTCATTACCGACGACGAGCCCGAGAAGCTCTACAAGACGCGCATCGAAAAGCTACAGGTGACACTTGAAACGGCACAGAAGTCTCCTCCTGCGATGAAGCCTTTGGCCTTCGATGGTTTGTGGAAGGGGCTGCGACGAGCGACGCGCGAGGATTTTTCGAAAGACTCGGTGACGAAGGCGCCTAAAGCCTCGCTGCTGAAGGTTGGCGAAATTCTGACAACCGTGCCAAGCGGCTTTAATATTCACCCGAAGGTCGCAAAGCTTCTCGAAAGCCGCAAGACCATGATGACCGGTGAGGGAGCTGTCGACTGGGGCCTTGGTGAACTGTTGGCATACGGAACACTTCTTACTGAAGGCACGCCGGTTCGATTCTCAGGTCAGGATGCCATTCGCGGCACATTTACGCATCGACACGCGGCTTTTTACGATGTGAAAACGGGCGAAAAGTACACGCCACTTCGCACGATTAAGCCCGATGAAGTCGAATTCTGCATTTACGATTCATTCTTATCCGAGTACGCGGTTATGGGTTTCGAGTACGGAAACTCGTCTTCAGACCCGACGTATCTTACTATTTGGGAAGCGCAGTTTGGCGATTTTGTTAACGGGGCGCAAATTATTATCGATCAATTCATTTCGTCAGCTGAACAAAAGTGGCAACGAATGTCGGGCCTTGTGCTTCTGTTGCCGCATGGCTACGAGGGCCAGGGTCCTGAGCACTCAAGTGCGCGGCTCGAGAGGTTCTTGCAACTTTGTGCGCAAGACAACATGCAGGTCATGAATCTCACGACGCCGGCCAACTTGTTTCACGCGCTTCGGCGTCAAATGAAGCGAGAATTCAGAAAGCCGATGATCGTGATGTCGCCGAAGTCGCTTCTTCGTCATCCAAAAGTTGTTTCGAAAATTTCGGAATTCTCTGACGGTACTTTTCAAGAGGTCATCGCTGATGAGACGACGAGCGGCAAAAATGCGGCCTCGGTCGAGCGCGCGATTTTGTGCTCGGGCAAAGTGTACTACGACCTGCTTGCCGCCCGCGAGGAAATGGATACGAAAGAACAAGCTAAGATTTCGCTCATTCGAGTCGAACAGCTCTACCCCTTTCCAGAGCACCGCATCGCACCTTTACTCAAAACATTCAAAGGCTTGAAAGAAATTGTCTGGTGCCAGGAAGAACCGAAAAACATGGGATCGTGGTTCTTCATGAAGCCACGTCTCGACGAATTGGTCGAAGCCGAAGGCTTGGCGATTCCGGTTCGTTACAAAGGTCGCGACGAGCGCGCCTCGCCAGCTACAGGTTCAGAAAAAGTGCACGCGAAAGAACAAAAAGAACTCGTTTCGCAAGCGCTTGCGCTTGGTGGTAAATCGAGCGGAAAGACTGGGGCTAAAAAGTGATATCAGAAATTAAAGTTCCCGCTGTTGGCGAATCGATCTCGGAAGCGACAATCGGTGAATGGACAAAAAAATCCGGTGATTTTGTAAAGCGAGACGAAATTATTTTGCTTCTCGAAACTGACAAAGCCAGCGTCGAAGTCGTCGCACCGAGTGACGGCGTTTTGACCATTTCGGTCAAAGCGGGCGAAGTCGTTAAGATCGGAGCCACCGTAGCTTCCATCGACACCGAAGGTGTTGCGACAGCTGGGCTCACGCAGCCGGCGAAAAATTCGGATGCAGCAAAAGCGACAACACCTTCGAGTGCGGCGCCCAGCGCTCCGCCAAGTTCAGGAGCGGCACCGGCCAAGTCTCCGAATGCCGAAGTTCTTAGTCCCGCGGTTCGCCGAGTTGTCGAAGAGAACGGCTTGCACGCGGCTTCAATTTCAGGAACCGGAAAAGACGGACGTCTCACAAAAGCCGATGCTGAAATGGCGGCCGAAAAGGGTCGCGGCGGTCAGGGTGGTCTCGGAGCCTCTGCGAACGGCGGTCTTCAGATGGTGCAAGGTGCCGCGGTCGAGTCGAGTGTGCCTTCGAAAGGCCCATCGACGAAAGGTGCGGGCGGCGAACGCCGCGTTCCGATGACGACGATTCGAAAACGCATTGCCGAGCGTCTCGTTCAAGCCCAGCATACGGCCGCGATTCTTACGACCTTCAATGAAATCGACATGACTGAAGTGATGGCGATTCGCGGTCGCTACAAAGATAAGTTTAAAGAGCAGTACGGAACGAGTCTGGGTTTCATGGGATTTTTCGTGAAGGCTTCGATCGCGGCCCTTAAAGAAATTCCGCTAGCGAATGCACGGATTGACGGCACCGACATGGTCTATCACGACTTCTTTAACGTCGGCATGGCGGTCGGCACCGAAAAGGGTTTGATCGTCCCGGTGATAAAAAACGCAGACCAGTTGTCGATCGCTGAAATTGAACTTGCGATCAAACACTTCGCTACGAAAGCGCGCGACGGCAAAATTTCGGTCGATGATCTTTCCGGCGGTACGTTCACGATTTCAAATGGCGGCGTTTATGGCTCTTTGATGTCGACGCCAATCTTGAATGCTCCTCAATCGGGAATCTTGGGTTTGCACAAAATCGAAGAACGGCCGGTGGTCGTGACCACGAACGGCAAAAAAGAAATCGCGATTCGCAGCATGATGTACGTCGCCTTAAGCTACGATCACCGCGTGCTCGACGGCAAAGAAGCCGTCACGTTCTTGGTGAAAGTTAAAGAAGCAATTGAGGATCCGTCGCGGCTGTTGGTCGGAATTTAGAACAGTAGGAATTTAGAAATGGCAGATTCGTTTGATCTCGTCGTCATAGGTGGTGGTCCGGCTGGTTACACGGGCGCGATTCGCGCGGCCCAGCTTGGGCTCAAGGTCGCGATCGTTGAAAAGCGTGGAACCTTAGGCGGAACGTGTCTCAATGTCGGTTGCATCCCCTCAAAAGCGCTTCTTGAATCCAGCGAACACTTCTCGATGGCGACCCACGGCGACTTTGCACTTCATGGTCTTAAGATGGCAAAGGTCGAACTCGATCTTAAAGCCATGATGGATCGAAAAGAAAAAATCGTAAAATCGCTGACCGACGGGGTCGCGTACCTCATGAAGAAAAATAAGATCACCTATTTCAGCGGAACTGGAAAACTTCTGTCGAAGTCGTCGGTCGAAGTGACCTTAAAAGACGACGGCAAAAAAGAAGTTCTTGAAACAAAAAACGTGATGCTGGCAACTGGTTCTGTTGTCGCTGAACTTCCCTTTGCAAAGGTCGACGAGAAGATGGTCGTGTCGTCGACCGGCGCTCTTGAGCTCGACAAAGTTCCAAAACATTTGATCGTGATCGGTGGCGGCGTCATCGGGCTTGAGCTTGGTTCGGTATGGCTTCGCCTCGGAGCCGAAGTGACGGTTGTTGAATTTGCTCCGATGATTTGTGGAATCAGCGATCAAGGTGCTGCGAAATCGCTCTACAAGATCTTGCAAAAGCAGGGAATGAAGTTTCTGCTTTCAACGAAGGTGACGGGTGTCGAAGTTTCGGGTCAGACCGTTACAGTAACAGCCGAAGCTTTATCCAGCGACGGTGGGGCGGCCGGGCAGAAGCCAGCAGACCCGATCGTCTTGAAAGGCGACCGAGTCCTCGTGTCGGTCGGTCGCAAAGCATACAGCGATGGCCTCGGGCTCGAGACCCTTGGAATAAAAAAAGATCCGCGCGGGATGGTCGAAGTTGATGATCACTTTCGAACAAGTGTTCCCAACATTTATGCGGTTGGCGATTTGATTCGTGGCCCGATGCTCGCGCACAAGGCCGAAGAAGAGGGCGTCGCTGTCGCTGAAATTGTGGCTGGTAAGCCCGGCCACGTGAATTACGAAACAGTACCTTCGATCATTTACACATGGCCTGAGCTTGCGAGCGTCGGAGCCACCGAAGAGCAGTTAAAAAAAGACGGCCGCGCCTACCGTGCGGGATCTTTTCCTTTCACTGCGAACGCGCGCGCAAAGACGATGGGTATGACCGACGGCCAAGTCCGAATCTTAGCCGACGAAAAGACCGACCGAGTTCTTGGCTGTCACATCGTGGGTCCGCGGGCGTCTGATCTGCTGGCTGAAGTGGTGGTCGCGATGGAGTTCGGGGCCTCGAGCGAAGACATCGCGCGAAGTTTCCACGGACATCCGACGTTGTCCGAAGTTGTCCGCGAAGCGGCACTGGCCGTCGACAAGCGTGCTCGCCAAAGCTAGCGCCGAGACAGACTCGGCATCGGGTCGATCGACGTAGGTTTTGTCCAAAAATCGTCCAGATCGAATAAAATGGTATCTGGATCGCTTTACTTACACTAAACTTACACGGTAAGCCTAGACTATGGCTGAACTGGTTTACCGATGTTTTGAACGCCTTTTAGTGGAAGTAAACGCTCTTCCGATTCGTCGCGAAGTAAAGGACGACATGATTCGGCAGCTCGAATTTTTGCGGACGCAGAGCTTGGCCGACTTTGATCGCAGAAAACCGACGGCTGATCTTCGAGAAGTCTGGAAAAACGTTGATCGTGAGATGAGTCAGCACGGTCTTTACGACCGCTACACGCCGTCTAAGCACGTGTGGGACACGATCGGCATGTTCGTGGAGGTCGGACAGTTCAGGCCCGTGCCAGCGAAGCCTGCGCCGATTGTGAAGCCGCCTTCGAAACTTATCGGAATGGATGTCACAAACCTTCTTCGATCTATGAACGACGAATGCTCTGGCATTCCGTTCGTGAAAGAACGCATGCCTCTCAAGACCACGCTTACTTTTTTAGAAGACGAGTCGACCAAGCCCAAGTACCTGCGAAATCAAACCGAAATCCGTGTTGCGTGGAAGCGCATTCATCCGGAACTCAAGAAACGTAAAGTGCTCGATCAATTCGAAGAAGAGCCGATGAAGTCGAAGCTTATCGAGTTTTTGAAGGGTTAAGGGCGGCGGCGCGAGGCCCTTCACGGCGAGGACTTCTGAGCCAGCGATGGTTAGAAAATCAGTGCTTTGATCAGGTTCAAAATCCCGGCTGCTTCTGCATCGCTCAAAACCTGTCGCGCTTAACGTTCCATTCGTTCACGCGACGCGAAGACGGCTCGTGGCCTAATTCAGTGCGAGAGCGGTTTCACCTTGTTGAATGGCACTTGCGAGTTGAATAGCCTTGGATCGAAGCTCTGGCGAAAGTCCGAGCATGTGTCGAGCCTGTTCTTGGTTAAGCTGCATGAAGATCGGAAACCCAGCGGGCGAAGCGTAGTACGCGGTCAATGTACCGGGTGCCAGGGTGCGAATATCGACGGATGACCACACCTGCTCGAGGAGCGAATTGACCAAATGAATCACGCGACTCGTTTCACTGTCCTTGGTCAAAATAGCGTCAGCGGCGATTACCAAGCCTGACGTTAAAAAAGTCCATCCCGTGAAACGCGCGAGTTTTCCAAACTGATCAAAGCGACGCACGATCTTAAGTGGCGCAGGCCGTTCGGCACTCGCATACCCAAAGGCCTGCATGATGCCGTGAGTGGTGCGGTCGCGACGGCCAACAATCTTACCTTTTCGCAACTCCACCAAGCCATGAGGAGTGTCAAAGATGCCAGTCATTTCATACCGGAATGCATGAACAATCGAAGGACCGACAACCGCTAAAACACCGGCTGTAACGAAACGAGTTTCATTCGACGCTTTGTCATAAACCATCATCAACTCGTTCGGCGCGCGAACACCGGCGAGTTTATGCACGTCGGTCTGCACCTTTTCGGTTGCCTCAGATGTGACTTCCAAAAAGCGAGTTTTGAGAAAAGCGAAAGCAGCCTCGGCGCCTTCGACGTCGCCCGATGCATGCACAGTCGAAGTCACCACGAAGGCGGTGAACATCACCAAGATAAGCCGCATAACTCTCCTATCAATTTACACATTAGATTTTGGATCGAGCCTCACCGACAGAGCATGGCCAATGCCATCCCAGACTGGTTTTGAAGAGAGGCTGTGAGTTTGTCGTTGAATGCCTTTCAGTAAGACGCCAAATTTCGTCACGATATCGAGCACTGACCAGAAACCAGATTCGTCCGAGGCTTGCG
>JALHOI010000080.1:5927-9662 GCA_022843085.1 Pseudobdellovibrionaceae bacterium | reverse complement strand
ATGTCGCATTTCAAAACTGCAAATCCCTCTCCACAAACACCCTCCTCGGCACCGCTCCCAATATCCTCGTCAGCACCGAGTTCATCGTCCACACATCGTTGTCGAACCCGCCATGCGCTATGGAACTCCGTCGGTTCGACCAGCTCTTGAAAAGTTGAAGGCCGAAGGCGTTGGCCAGTTGGTCGTACTTCCGTTGTACCCCCAATATGCGGAAAGTTCGTCGAGATCTTCGATCGACAAAGTTAGTTTCGAGCTCAAGGCGATGGGTTGGGCACCGCGCCTTAAAATTATTCGCTCATTCCATGATGACGAAGGTCATATCGATGCTTGGGTTGAACTGATGCGTGAAAAAATGCCCGCCGATAGCGATGCGCACGTGCTCTTCAGCTATCATGGACTACCCGAACGGCATTTAAAAAAATCAGATCCCACCGGTACCTACTGCTTGGACGGCGGCGAAGCGACCAGCCGCGAGAGTGAAGCTCGAGTTTATTCGTGCTGCGACAAAGCACTGAAGGTTCATTGCCCGGCGAACGAAACGTGTTACCGAGCGCAGTCACTTGAGACGACCCACAAGATCGCAGAAAAACTTGGTCTGCCCCGCGAACGGTGGTCGATTTCGTTTCAATCGAGACTCGGCCGTACACCTTGGATTAAGCCCTACACAGATGAAGTCATTCCGAAACTAGTGGCAAACGGCGTGAAGTCGTTGGTCGTCGTGACCCCAAGTTTTGTTGCGGATTGTCTTGAAACTATCGAAGAAATTGGTGACCGCGCTCGCGAAACATTTCACGAGGCGGGTGGTGTCGACTTCATGCGAATTGAATGTTTGAACGCACGTCCGACATGGGCGAAGGCTTTGTCGTCGTTGGCGAGATCAGCCGAGATCAGCTAACGGAAACGCGGAGGTAACGGGCGCACTGGCCGGCCAGGTGGTGGTCCCGGGCGGCCGGGCCGTGGGCCGCCGGGAGGCGGTGCTTCGATCGAACCCGTTCCTTTGCAATGCTGCCACCGCAGCGAGTACACGACGGGAGTCTGAATGGCGTCGAGCGAGTCAACCGTCGAAAGTGTTTGTTCGCCCGCGCGATTTGATTGAACGTTCAACGTCGACTCGGCTGCGAGCACGAAGTTTTGACCGCATGGGGATGAGGATCGTCCTCGTATTTCACTCGTCAAAATAAAATTTTCGGATTTTGGTCCTTGCATGACGGTGGCTCGCAAAACTCGGGGCGAGTTGGTTTCGCGACCATTGATTTCGAGAAATCGAAAACCGGCACCAAAAGTTGATCGTGATCCCGCTGGCAACGATGTGAAGCCACGGTAGTCCATCTTGACCACTTGAACCGAATAGCCAGGCGGCACAAGAAAAGGAATATTTATTTGGCAACCTTTTGAGTCCCGTGTCGTCGCGACGTGTTGACCAGCTTCGACGACATACGAGTCAAACAGAACAGACAATGTTCTTCCATCAGCAGACATGACAGCTGTGGCTGATCCCTGCGGGCACCCGTTGCCACTGTAGGTCGGCATTTGCATCGCGAGACCGGGAACATTTTCGGAATCCTGGTTCGGCGCTTGGCCCAAATCTCCCTGGATGAATTGTCCGCTGTCGTCTTGACTGGCCGAACCTGCGGCGTAGGCCAGGCGGACTTGGCCGACGAGCAGAAGACTGAGTGCCGCAGGCAGAAGAGGTGTCAAAAGTGGAAAGAACATCGGGTCCTCCGGTTTGTCTGGTGCAGTGTCGGTTGGTGAAGTTGACGAATCCCCCCGAAACCAGGGGGATTGAAGAAGGCGGTGATTAAGTTTCTTCACGAGTGGTTGGTCCGCTTAGCGGCAACGTCTCCATGAAACATGGTAGACGAGACCGGCAGTCACATCGGCTGAATCAACCGTTGCCATTGCCTGCTGCTGAGCACGGTTTGTTTGAACAAGCATCGAAGTGTTCACGCGAAGGTTAGTGTCGGCTCCACATGCAGACCAGACGACCGCTTCGGCCGTAAGGTAGTCGGTCAGTTCGTAGAGGTTTGCAGCGGGTCCGAAGAAGTTCTTTGTCTGGCGCGGTCCGCGGCTTCCAGCGAAAAAGTACTCGACGTTAAACTGCGAGCGAGCGCCGCTCGGAAGCGAATTGAATCCTCGATAGTCGACCTGAAAGACCGAGATCGAGTAACCCTGCGGAACGCGAACAGGAATCGCGATATTGCAGGATTTGCGATCCATCGTACGACCGTTGCCCGCTTCAACCGCGTATTGGTCGAAAAGAATCGACAGTGCGGTTTGATCAGGTGAAAGCGAAACGCTTGCCGAGCCGGCAGGGCAACCTGTGCCGCCGTAGCCGGGATTTCCAAGTGTGATTCCAACTTGCGCATGAGCCTGCGATGCGAACATCGAAAACCCAGACAAGGCTGCGACCGACACCAAACAACCTAACAGTACGCTTGAGACTCGCCCCATGATGAATTCCCCCCGGAATTACATCAGCCTCCTAAGTGAGGTGATGTTGGGGTAGTGGCCAGAGCAACGCACAGGCCACCTCGATTGGTGTGCAAGTGGCACCATCGATTAATCACTGATTTTTCATATGAGAATTCGCAGTTCGACGCGCGCGGGTAGAGTTTGGTTGAAACAGGATGCGGCCTGTACGCCGAAGAGTTTACGACGGCGTGTGGGCGCTCATTGTCTCCACTTAATTTCTTATGAGTCTGATAACTTGCATCGACACATTCGATTCAGATTCGACTGTCGAGTTGAGTGTGCGAAGTTTTCCCCTCGAATTTTTAAGATTCTTAACAGTCGAATTAATGAGAGTGAGGCCGCCATTCAAGTTTTCAAGAGAGTCGATGGTCGAGTTTCGAATGATGAGTTCGCCATGAACATTGCGAATGGATGCGACATCGAGTTTGTAGATTGACGAGAAGCCCGAGTGGATGTTTGAAATTTCCGCCGCTCTGCCGTTCGCGTTGGGCGAGGCGTTCAGGGCCGGACGGCCACGGAACTTCATAAAGAGGCCGTGCAGATCTGAAATCGTACCGATTTGGCTGCCGCTTGCGCAGATGTAGCCAGCGTGCACGTTGCGTATCTCGCGCACCGTAAGGCCAGCGGTCGAACTGATACCGGCCCTTATGTTCTCGACCGACGTTACCATCACAGCGCGCCCGTAAGAAACCAAACCAGAAATATTCTTGAATTGGTCAATACGAAGCGCATTTTTGATGGCGATTGAGCCGCGTAGATTTTTGACGTCAACATAGCGAAGCGGCCGTGAGTAGTGGAATAGAACCCGCCACGAATTTTTGAGAGTCAGATCTTTCGCGTTTAGAAGTTCGGCCTCATCAAACTTCAAATTTGCACCGGTCGTGCAACTGAAGGCGACCCGCTTACCATCGTGGTCATAGTCAATATCGGTATCCTCGTCGGTGTCGCCGGGCGGAACCAACGCGGCTGGATCTTGCGGATTTGATACAGGGTCACCTTCGACAGTGTCAGGGTCAACCGCACTGCCGACTTTTCCGGGCTCTGAATTTCCGGCTGAATCAAATGACATTTGATTCGAACAGTTTTGAAATCCGAACACCAAAATCGCCGCAATCACTGGAAGTAGAATTCGTTCGGGGCGTTTCAAAATGATTCGTTTCATAGGCTCACCTCAATCGAAATTAGTACAAGCTTCGGGCCGAGCGTAAAACGTCACGTCGAGGCAACATCAGTCTTCGCTGGTGAAGACATCGACAAATGTCG
>JALHOI010000080.1:0-5917 GCA_022843085.1 Pseudobdellovibrionaceae bacterium | reverse complement strand
GTCGAAAAAATCGGCTGGGTCGAACTGCCGAGAGCGTATTAAATCGAGGCGGCTGGAAGGGTATCGGTGTCACGATCGGGTCGTCGCGATTTTTGGTCCGACGTGTTGAGTTCAATCGATTGGCGTTCATGCTTCGGTCGACGAAAAAAAACCCGCAGCGGACAGCTGCGGGTTGTCTAACAAAGTACAGCGAAATAGGACCTTGATTTCTAGCGCTTCAGTTCGAAACGGTCGACCATCATGACCTTGTTCCACGCACTCACGAAGTCGCGTGCAAACTTCTCTTTGCTGTCGGCTTGCGCGTAGAGTTCGCTAACGGCGCGTAGCTCTGACTGCGAACCGAAAATCAAGTCGACCGGTGTCGCCTGCCACTTTACGGTGCCAGTCTTTCGATCGACGCCTTCGTACATGCCTTCAACTTTCTGAACTTTTCTCCACTCGGTCGACATGTCGAGAAGATTGACGAAGAAGTCGTTGCTCAGCGTGCCCGGCTTGTCTGTGAAAACACCGTGATTAGTTTGTGGAGCATTCGCGTTGAGGACGCGCATGCCGCCGACAAGCACTGTCATCTCGGGAACAGTCAGATCAAGCATGATCGCGCGATCGACGAGTGATTCGGTTGGCGAGTAGATGTTTCCTTCAGCTGCGTAGTAGTTCCGGAAAGCGTCGGATTTTGGCTCAAGAAACTGAAACGATTCAACATCAGTCTGCTCTTGGCTCGCATCCGTTCGGCCTGGAGTAAACGGCACTTTCACCTTGAGTCCGCCAGCCTTCGCCGCGTTCTCAATTCCGACGACGCCTGCAAGTACAATCAAATCGGCCATCGAGACTTTTTTGCCGCCAGCTGATTTGTTGAATTGCGCCTGGATGTTCTCAAGTCTGCTTAAGACGCCTGCGAGTTCGGTCGGGTTATTTACAGCCCAGTCTTTTTGCGGAGCCAGGCGAAGCCGGCCACCGTTTGCACCGCCGCGCATGTCTGTGTGGCGATAAGATGATGCTGCCGCCCATGCTGTTCGCACAAGTTCAGGAACTGTGAGGCCCGTATTCGAAATACTCTTCTTTAAATTGGCGACATCACCAGCCGTTATTTGTTTGCCAGTCGCTTTCGGAATCGGATCTTGCCAGATCAAATCTTCGCTTGGCACTTCGGGGCCGAGGTAACGAACTTTTGGTCCCATGTCTCGGTGAGTGAGCTTGAACCATGCTTTCGCAAACGCGAGTCGGTAGACTTCAGGATCTTCGATGAATCGCTTCACGATTTTGTTATACTCGGGGTCGACCTTGAGGGCGATGTCGGTCGTAAACATGATCGGCGCGTGACGTTTCGTTTTGTCATGCGCGTCTGGAACCAGATTAGCGCCCGCTCCGCCTTTTGGAATCCACTGGATCGCACCCGCGGGACTCTTTGTTTTTACCCACTCAAACGTCATGAGGTTCGTTAAGTATTGGCTGCTCCACTGAGTCGGTGTCGATGTCCAGGCACCTTCAAGACCACTCGTGATTGTGTCTTTACCTTTGCCGGTACCGTACTTGTTTTTCCAGCCAAAGCCTTGCGCTTCAACGCCGGCAGCCGCTGGTTCCGCACCCACGTACTTCTCTGGTTTTGCGGCACCGTGTGCTTTTCCGAATGTGTGACCGCCCGCGATGAGCGCGACCGTCTCTTCATCATTCATTGCCATTCGGCCGAACGTTTCGCGAATGTCGTTCGCTGCAAGTTGCGGGTCTGGCACGCCGTTCGGGCCTTCGGGATTCACATAGATAAGACCCATCTGAACAGCGCCGAGCGGCTTCTTCAGTTTGCGGTCTTTCGCGTACCGTTCGTCAGCCAAGAACTTCATCTCGGGGCCCCAGTCAACAAACTCGGGCTCCCAATCGTCTTCGCGACCACCGGCAAAGCCGAAGGTTTTGAAGCCCATCGACTCGAGCGCGACGTTACCCGTCAACACCATAAGGTCGGCCCACGACAATTTGTTGCCGTACTTTTGTTTGATCGGCCAAACCAGGCGACGCGCTTTGTCGAGGTTCGCGTTGTCGGGCCAGCTATTTAGCGGTTCGAAACGAAGCTGACCACCGCCTGCGCCGCCGCGACCGTCAAAGGTACGGTAGGTACCGGCGCTGTGCCATGCCATACGAATGAAGAACGGAGCATAGGTACCGTAATCGGCCGGCCACCAGTCTTGCGAAGTTGTCAGGACCTTCGCGATGTCAGCTTTCACGGCCTTCAGGTCAAGTTTTTTAAACTCAGTTGCATAGTCATAGCCCTTTTCCATCGGGTTTGATTCGGCTGAACCACTTCGTATGTTTGCGAGGCTCAAGCGCTCGGGCCAATAAAACTGGCTCGACGGTGAGACTTGCGCTTTGTTACCTGCTCCGTTCGACGCGACGGCTTTCGATGCAGTCGAGAATGTCGCCGCGAGCCCAATCGCGATCCCAATACGGGCGGCGCGTAAGCCGAAGCGAGACAGCCTAAAACCGTTGGTTTTAAAGTTGTTCAATTTGATCTCCTATTTGTTTGAAACGACGCGACGTTCATCGACTTCCACCGAGTGTGGATGACGAAGTTTGTCGGCGCACCGTTTTGTTCGAGTATGATCCTGCACCGATCGCATCGATTGGTAAATTAAATAGATTCTATCACTCGATAGCGCAAAACTATCGAGCGACCTAGGCCTCGTTCGCGGAAGCGGATCAACCTATGTCTTGAAAGATTCTATGTCTTGAAAGATTCAAGAAGTCGAATGGCGCTATCACCACTCATCAGATGCGGTTGAAAATTAGCTGATGCACTGAATCGCATCAGCTCTTTTCGATTCTGATCCGTCAAAAGGATGAGTTTCATGTCCCATTTCGAAAAACTTCTTTGGGTGACATCACGAACCAGAAGAAGCTCGCAATCGACATGGCGAGGATCATTCGCAATCACGCTGTAGAGGCGCGAAACCGTTTCGCGGCTTCCCTCAAGGCATTGCAGAAAACAGTCTTCTCCGAAAAGAAGTGCGCCCGTGAGGGCCGCATTCTCGTTATTTTCCACCGACGTCTTGTGGATCTTCGCGATCTCGCTGGGGTTTGTGTTCGGCGCGAGACGGCTGGAATAAACGAGTTGCACGATGTTCATGCCGATCAGTGTAAGGTAAGATCGAGAGAACGCAAGATTACCGCAGAATTCTCGCCTTCCAATCGGCCAGAATCAAAAAGCCCGCCGGAATCCAAATCAAAGTGAGAACCGTACCGATGATCATTCCCCACGAAAGTGCCAGCGTGATATCGACCAAGATCGCATCGTAGCCTCCCCAGCCGAACGCAGAAGGCAGAAGACCAACGACAGTCGTTAGGCCCGTGGCGAGAACCGCTCGCAGACGTTTTGTCGAGGCTAGAACCAGCAACTCCTTTAAGCTAATGTTAAGGTTTCGTGTTTGAAGTTCGCGGATGTAGTCGACCAAAATGATGGCGGAATTGATCACGACGCCAGTCAGACCGACGACTCCGATGAATGCCAAAAAACTGAGCGGCCGTTGGATTACAGTGAACGAGTAGAATACTCCGACCAGGCCTAAAGGAATCGAGGACAAAACCAAAAACGAATTGCTGTAGCTGCTGAACGTAAATACGAGCGTCGCGAAGATTCCGAAAAGCGCAAGTATCAACGCAATCAACAGCGACTGCAGTGATTCGTTCGTACTTTCTTCTTCACCGCCGAAGACGGGCGTAACCAGAGGAAACTTTGTTGAAATCTGCGAGAAAATTTCTCGGGCCTTCTTATTTGCTGTCTGTGACGTTTGTTTAACGTTGTCGACTTCAGAGGTAATGGTGATCGAATTTTTAAAGTCGAACTTTTTTTTGATTTTCGGTGCATCAGCTTCAGTGAAGCTTCCAAGCGACGTGAGCGGTATCAGGTTCCCCTTGGGTGTAAACACCTCGGTCTTTCGCAAGTCTGCCAGAGTCGACCGACTCGACTCATCAAATCTTACGACAAGATCGAAGTCTTTGCCGAATTCGGTCAACTTCGCAGCCGCTGAGCCCTCAAGCGCGGTTCGCAAGTTGATGCCGATCGAGTCCACCGTCATTCCGGCATACGCGCGAGCTTCGTCGTTTAAATCAAACAAGTATTCGCGCCCGGTGGCCTGTTCATCATCTTCGAGGTTCACGAGGCCGTCGAGCTTTCGAAGCTCGCTTAGCATAAAGTCGCGAGCTTGGTTGAGTTGGTTGTAATCTGAAGATCGCATCGTGACTGTCAGGGGCTTACCGACCGGCGGACCAGCTTCGATGGGCTCGAACGTCAGACTCTTCAGGCCTGCAGGTTTCGCAATTGCTTTTAGTTTTCGCAGCGTTTCGGCAACATTGAGGTCTGGAGCCCTGTCGAGTTTGATTGCGACCATGATGATTCCAACATTTGCGCCTGTCTTACTTTTTGGGTCAGCGGGGTCAGTAGCCGATTCTCCACTGCGCGCGATGATTGACTGAAGATCTGCGGGGTCGATCACTTTTACGACTTCGTTTGAAATCTGCTCTGCGAATCTATCGGTTCGGTAAATGCTGGTACCGTTTTCGGCTTCGAATCGCCCGACGTAGTACTCGACACCGTCAGCTGGAAAAAGTTCGAATCTATTGAAGAGCGCTGTCGCGAAGATTCCCGATACAACCAAGACGCTGAGACTGATCATGGTCAAATATTTGCGATCGAGGGTCCAGCGGATCAGGCGTCCGAAGGCTGTCTCGTACTTTTCAAACCAATTTGCGCCACCACCCAGTTTCTGTGCTGGCTTAATAAACTGCAGTCTGGCAGGCAGCAGAGTCAGCGATTCGATTAAACTTAAAGTTAGTGCGATCGTGACCACGATCGGAATCCATTTGATGAACTGACCCATCACGCCCTGTGTGACAAGCATTGGCAAGAAAGCCGATATAATTGTGACAGTCGAGGCTGTGAAGGGCACCCAAAACTGTCCCGCTGATTGTATCGCGGCGTCTCGCTGCGAAACGCCTTCGCCAACTAACCGCGTGTAATTTTCTGAAATGACAACCGAGTTATCGACAAGGTTTCCCAGGCAGATAATCAACGCCACCATCGTGATGATGTTAAAGTTGGCACCGATAAAGACCATCAAGGCAACTGTCCCGAGGGCACATATCGGAAGACTGAGGCTGCTGAGAAGTCCAACCTTGCCAGGAAGAAAAACGAACAAAATCAGAAGGACAATGATCATTCCCGAGATCGCATTAAACGAAACAATATCGAGACGATTTTTGATTCGGGCGCCTTCGTCATTGTAGACAGAGACTTTAAACTCAGCCGGAAGGCTGGCTGAAAAGGCGTCCATTTTCGTCTGGACTTGATCGAGCACAGTAAGGGCGTCGGCGTCGGCTTTTTTAGTCACAACGAGCAACGTCGCTGGTTCACCATTGATGCGCGCAAGCAGTTCGGGCTTTTTGCCGCCGTCAACGACTCGTCCGATGTCGCGGATGCGAACGGTCTGACCTGCATCGTTTGATCGAACGATAACGCTTTCAAGATCGGCAATCTTTGTCTTTTTGCCGAAGACGCGAACTAGGCTGAGGTTTTGACGGTTGTCGATGTACCCCGATGGGATGTTTTTAATCTGCTGTGAAAGCGCCGAATAAACTTCGGCAAGACCAAGCCCCGCCGCCTGAAGCTTCTTCTGGTCGATCAAAACTTGAAGTTCGCGCTCGAGGTAACCGGTCAAACGAACAGACGACACGCCTTTGATGTCTTCGATGTCTTCTTTGAGTTGATCGGCAAGAAGCTCGCGCGCGCGATTCTCGCCAGTTCCCACGATTCCCAGCTCGAGGACCGGAATTTTCTTTGCATCGATTTCGACAACCAGCGGATCCTCGGTGACCTCTGGCGGAAGTTTCGAGGATCCTCTTTGAACAGCTTTTTGAATGTCCGAAACCACTT
>JALHOI010000079.1:1141-9701 GCA_022843085.1 Pseudobdellovibrionaceae bacterium | reverse complement strand
CGCCTTCTCTTTCAATAAAATTAGTTGTGGTAAACCGATCTTATCGATGGAAATTCGCCGTGCTTATTTTCTCTATGACTCGCTGTGATAGACAGTTAACCGTGGAGATCCTCCGGTCGTAGCGAGCCTCGGCCGCTCCCGCGGCTGACCTTCCGTTCGGCATGCGCGCTTCGCGCTCTGCCGAACTCAGGTGCGCATCACGTTAGATCGCTTCGCGATCCAACGCGCTTGCACGGTCGCAGGTATCAAGTCCAGTCGCGCCGACAAACTGGATCGGATTTCATGCAAGAGAATGCTAGGCCTCTCAGAATGGCTCGGCTCCTTTGAGTTTACGTTGCTGACCGAATTCAAAAACTGCGCTATCAGATTATGGGGGGCGCCGATTGCAAAAAAGACGAACGCTTAACCGCAAGCCTAAAAGTATTTACGAACTCCTCGAACAAATTGAAAAAAGACCTTCGCTGTATGTAGGACAGGCGAATTTAACATTTGTTACTCATTTTCTTGAGGGATGGTGTATGCGTGCTGAAGCGAATTCTGGCGCAACTAAACTCTTCGAGAAACCGAAACCTCCTTTCAGTTATTTTTTAAATTATCTCTACTTAAAATATGATCAACAGGATTCTAGCGGTTGGTCGCGCCTCATTCTTCGAGATCGTCATGGAGATGAAAATGAGGCCCTGACGTTGTTCTTTCGAGAATTGAATCAATTTGTTCAATCAAAACCGCGTCTCGTTCATCATTATGTCGCTCAACCAAAGCAGGCTTTAAGGTTTGAACCTCATGCACCTTATCCAAGCCAAGTTTCGCCAGACGAGATTGTTCTTGTGACGTTTGAAAAGTCCGCAGGAACTCACGCCTACTTCTTTAAAAAGGGGCGGCTGCTGAATGACTACCAATTCAAAAACTATGAAAGGGCAGTTTTCTTTCTAACTTCACAATTCGGATCCGAAGTTAAAGTGCTTCTCAAACGTAAAACGGGAAGCCATAAAACTCTTTGGCGAAAAATTGAGAACGTTATTTACAATTCTGACCACCGGCCAGAACGCGTCTAACAAAAGTTGTTGAGAATCTGAACCGTACTCGAGATCTCGTGTGCGACTTTTTCTGAACCTTTCGAGTCAAATTTTCGGTTCAGAAGGTGGGATCAGTCGATCGGCGCCTTGAACTCTCAGCTTGCTCCACAAAGTTTGATCTCGGCCAGTCGCTGAAGCCGCGTCGTACTTGAAAGCAAGCTTCTTGATACACTGAAGATGCAAATGAACCATCTTCTCTCACTTATCTTAAGTCTTTTCCTTCGTTCGACGACGCCGGCACACGCCGCGCCGGCAGGCCCCGGCTGTCCAGAATTTTGGTCACAGGTCGGCCGTGCTTCGCAAGCAAATGTCGCGATATCGACCGATGAACTTGTTTCGCCGGGGTACCCGCAAGCGGTTCTCGACTTGCTTCGCGGCCTTCACATTCGAGAAGCTATGTTGACCGAAAAGCTGGCGCAGCTTTCACGCAAAACAAATCCGACTGAGATCGAGCAGCTTCGGTTGTTAAAAAAGTTGCAACAGTCCTTTGAAAACGAAATTCAACCTCTCGTACGTAGTTTTGAAAGTAATAAAAAACTTCGAGAGGTCGAGGCTTCAGATGAAATGCGCAACCTTATTGACGAGGATCAAGCGAGCTTGAAGCTTCAAATAGCGGCGAAGCTTCAAGGTCAGCGCACGACGCTGCTTAACCTTCTTCGGCCCACGCAAAACGTTGCTCACGTCGAGATCGGAAAATCGAGCGGCACGTTTAGCGAAGTTGATCTGCAAAGACTTTTGAAAATGTACACGCGTTATGCCGAGTCCAAAAAGTGGGACGTTGTGGTCCTTAACGAATCGGTCGTCGATGGCGAAGTCAGACAAGTGACTCTACAAATCACGGGGCCTCGCGCCTACAATCTAATGAGTCTTGACCGAGGCGATCATCGAATCATTGAGGCCGGCACCAGCTCTGCAAGTCGCTACACCCGTTATGCAAGGGTCAATGTCTACCGCCCGCCAGAACCCCGTGAATTCTCTGTGCGAGACGAAGATTTTCGGTTCACCGCGACTCGAAGCTCGGGCGCGGGTGGACAACATGTCAACACCACTGACTCGGCCGTACAGCTCACCCATATTCCAACAGGCGAAACCGTGAAAGTTTCGAATGAGCGCAGTCAGCACAAAAATCTTGCGACCGCGAAAACACTGCTGACGGCTCGTCTCTACGCAGATCATCTGGCTGAAATCGCCAAAGCGGCGCGAACTGCGCGCGCCGAAGGTCGCGTGAACAGTCGCGTTGTCGAATCTGCCGCGCGCTGGACGAGAACTTACGACTTTAGCGCCGACCGACCCGCAACCGAACGGCTCTTACAGGGTGCAATCGGTGCGCAGTTAGTGCTCGCGCAAGAACAGACCCTCGAACAACAGATCATCCAATTTCGGCAAGAATTAGAAAACGGAAATTTACGTTTTCAGCAGTGAAGAGAGCTGAAGGCTCGGCATCACGAATGAACCGAACCCAATTCCGGACTTCGATGAGCGCGCTAGGCGCTGCTCGAAATTCGCCGTCAAAAAAACTATTTTTCCGCTGATTCGATATAAGCACCAAGGCGACCAACAATTGTAACCTTCTCAGCAGAGCGTACGATTTCGCTTCCGCGGCCGCCGGGATAAAGCGTGAACGGAGGCGGACGAAGAATATTCGGATTTTGCTGAGCGAAGCGTGATTCTTCTCTCGCGTGAAGCAGTCCGATCGACGACGCCATCCGAAGTAACACGATTGCCCATTCAGACTGATCCGCGTCCGAGATGTCAGGATCATCGATACGCAACCTGGCGATACTTTGCACTCTGTTGCTAATGTGAAGCATCAAATCGCCCTCTTCGTCTTCGCTCAATTTAAATCCACGTACGAGTTCTTCAAGCGATCGCTTTTTGTCGATGATATCATCAGGTGTTAATTTTGTTTTAGCATCCGATGTATATTTCAGGGCCGCGTCGATCTTGGCTCGCAATGCCTCCGAGATCACTCGCGTGTATTGTCTGTCGACCCGACTTTGCGAGGACTCCCAAGCTAACTTGGCTTTTTCAACATCATAAGCCTTTCGAAATTCGACGTACAGAAGGTCGCCCAGCGCGCCGAACAGCGGAAACCGTTTCTTGAAGCACATCACCGGCATGTAGTCGTAAAGAAACGGCGCCTTCATGGGATTCAAGCGACCCAAGATCGCAGGGTCCGCCATCTTCTTTAGCTCTTGCACATACGAAAACTCGACATCCGACAAAGTCTTCTTCGACTTTTTCGATTCTCCGCCATCCAGATAAAGAATTTCGATTTCTTTTGAAACACCGACGGACGCCCAGTCTATCGTCATCCCACAGTGCAGGTCTTTTGAACGACTCGAAAGCGGAACTCCGGGCGGGTAGACGCCCTGCTGCTCGGTCGTCGAACCTGTGTCGAGATAGGGGCGTTCGCTTCCGTCGTCGATTCGTAATCCTGGAATCTGATACCGAGGGGTGCCATCTGCATCGGGCACTTGAAGTTGGAAGAGATTCCACTCAGAGACCGCGCGACGTTCGAAGTCAGTTTTGTCGATCACTGTTTTCGAAAGAACATGATCGATTAAATAAAGCTGAAGTTCTTGAATTCGGGTCGAATCGCTGTGCCACGAGACCGCGTACGCCGCCTCGTGGATTCGAATATCGACGCGGTCGAGAGCAGCCATCTTATTCCAAAGACTCATGTTGATATCGAATTGATCTCGTTCTCGCGTCACGATCTGAACGAGACTTTGATTTGCATCAAGCGTCACACGACGACCGAAATCGTCGATAAGATCCATTTCAGCCGCGATCGGAGTTTCGCTAATTTTTTTCGAGGCTTCGTACCTTAAGAGCGCTTTTTCTAAAGCCACCGTGAACGCGTGATCACCTTTGTCGAACCAAAGATAAAAGTCGGGGCTTGCGTTGCTAAGAGCTCGCTTCAGATCGCGAATCATTGTCGCGTAGTAAACTTCCGGGTTTTCATCGGCCTGCTTCGACGGCGAAGTTTTAAGCTTTCCGTCACGCCGTGCTTTGAATAGCACCCACGATTCGACCTTGATTAGGTTCTCAACTGTTTGAGGCAAACCTTCGCGGTAGGTGGCAACGCCGTTGCCTCCGCCGCTGTGAATTCCGCCTTTCGCTGACGCTGAATTTGGAACCAGAATCGAAACCAGGCTCGCTACCGAAAAGAAGACTGCCAAGGAAACACCGCTGACCAAAACCTTTAGGGCCGCAAAACACGTCATGAAAAATCCTCCATTGCTGTGCTGCGGTTTACGTGTCGCGGGTATCTAACGCTAGATGTTATTTGTCAACTTATGATATGAAAGTTGGATCAGCGTCCAATAATTGCGGGCGCCTGACGTAAGGAACGTCCCCGTGGTGTCTGTCTATGACTTTAAGTCTTACAAAGAGTTTGTTCGCGAGTGGGTTCGCACGGCGACCGGTGGACCCCGGGGTCAGTATTTGAAAATGGCGAAATCGATTCGCGTTCACACGACAACGATCAGTCAGATCTTCCAACAAGACAAAGACCTCACGCTTGAACAGGCGCACCTCTTAACCGACCACCTGGGTTTGAATACTCTTGAATCGCGATACTTCATGAATCTCGTTCAGATTGGGCGCGCGGGCACCGCCGATCTCAAATCATATTTCGCAAATGAAGCGAAACTTTTAAAAGCCGAATCTGAGCTGATCAAAAATCGCGTGTTTAAAGGTGAACAGCTTTCGGCTGAACAACGAGCGACTTTTTATTCGCAGTGGTACTACGCCGCAGTTCATTTGCTCACCGACATTCCTGAACTTCAAACTCCGGAAGCCTTAAGTGTCGCCACAGGTCTTTCACTGAAGCGTGTCCGCGAAATCCTCGAGTTTTTAGAGAACAGCGGACTATGTAGGGTGGTCGAGGGCCGCTACCAGCCGTCTCAGCTTCGCACCCACATCGATAAAGGTTCGCCGCTCGCGGCTCGCCATCACACCAACTGGAGACTACGTTCGATTGAGTCGATCGAAACCCTGACGGATCGCGATCTCGCATTCACCGCGCCTCTCACGATTTCGGCCAAAGACGCAGGCGAAATCAAATCGCTGATTCTAAAATTCATCGAAGATGCCACTGGCGTCATCGCCGATTCTCCATCGGAAGAGGGATACTGCTTGAATATCGATTGGTTCAAAATCAGCGGCAGTTAACAGTTGCCCCAGCGAGCTGAGAGAATTTTAGAAAGAACCACGCGCTCGTGGCCATCTTGATTCAGCAGCGTTTACCAGGATTATTCGCAACGTGTTTTGAGTTCCTCATAGCTATTCACCGTGATGGTCAGGTTAATAACAAACGGTAGTACAGCCATAAAGCTGCAATCGGATTTGGATTGATCGGCCGCCGCGGCGTGCTTCACTTCACCCTCGATTCGACCATCGAATCTGACGCCGCCAATTCCCATGGCCCAACCCGTAGGGCGAATTTTAGCTGCGATGTTTTTTAGAATTGAGTTGGCTGCAACGGTTATCTGTAGCGACGCATCGAAACTCAGATTGCTCAGCTCGACGTCGTCATCAGCGGTGAGAGGTCCGATGAGCTCGACGTTAGAAATCTTGGCCTTGCGCCCGATTGACAGTTTTGAGAACAGCTTCGAGTTTTCGATTGTGCTGCCGGCGCCAATTTCAATATGTGAAGCAGAAGCGTCGACACCGTTGATTCGAACGTCTTCGCCGATCACGCAAGCCTTGGCGCGTTCGCAGATGTTTGAGATCAGCACCGTTGCAGATTTTGAAATTTCAATGACTTGTTTTTCGCGGTTCGGTAGATGCCGTGCGCCGATTCCAAATCGTGTCGGCAGTACGCCGTCTGAGATGAGAGTTTTCGACGCAAGACCACCGAAGGGCGTAATTTCGACGCCGCTCATGAACTGGCGGTAGTTGGCTTCTGAACCGTCAAATCCGTAGCGCAAAAAAAGGCTCGCTTTAACAAGATTGAGAAGCGCACGCCGTTCGTTTTCGTCAAGAGGCTGTGAAAAGTCCCCTCGCTTCTGGCGATCGTAGTGCGCAAGTGCCACCATCATCCCTTGCACGCTTGTGATGAGGACCTTGTCTGATGCGCCGACACGCCGAAAGCCCTCGTGGAAAATCGTAAGGGCGCGATCCCGCGCCGACATTGCGTCCATCAAGGACTTAACGCGAAATGTTCGATTTCCGTCGGTGCACGCTGATTGCGCGAGTTTTGTTAGCGAAGGTAAATCTGAATATGTCAGTCGATTGTTGCAAATGGGACGGGCGGGGATGCTATCGGTCGAGATGTAGAGGCGGTTGGCGCCGAAGATGTTTGCTCGAAGCGACTTCTCGCCCTCGTTTTTTACGTCGCCCATATACTGCGCGTAGATCGACAAGATTCCTTCAAGCTCTTGTACGACGTCGTCTTCCAAAGGTCGGGCGAGATCATCGAGATCATCAACTCCGGCTGGCAGCACTGCAAACGGGTCGGCCGGAGTGACCTTGCCGGTCGGAAAAATCAAGCTATCAGCACCGCCGCCCGATCGCGGGCCGGCTTGGGTCACAACAGTCGGAATACCTGCAAGCACGACTAGGACCATGGCAAACATCTTTCTCAGCATTTTGACTCCAGTTGGGTTGTGGCCATCTAGCACGTTTTTTAAGCAAGTGCCCCTGATAGCCTGGCTGTTTGTTGCAGATTGGAACCTATTGGCATTTGAGAGCCCGCGATAGATCAAAATTGTCAAAATATAACGAATTTCGTGATATTTAAGCACGATGTCACCTTTCGAATTTGACGACTATCGATTGTATCTCGACAAGCGCATCCGCTCTGAATGGGGCGCAATCACCCGGGTTGCCGAGGCTGCTCACTGCCAGCGATCTTATCTTTCGCGGGCTATCAAAGGTGAGGTTCTTCTCACACCCGATCACCTTTACGGGATTTGTGAATACTGGCGACAGACCGATGAAGAAACCGATTACCTCATGCTTTTGCTCGAGAAGGCGCGGGCGTCGACGTCTCGGCACCGTGAGCATATCGAACGCAAATTGAACCGGCTATTACGCAAGCAAGAAAACTTGGCCGACCGATTGCGAACACCGCGGATTGCTGTGGGAGATCGAGAAGTTCTTTACTATTCGGCGTGGTATTGGGTCGCTATCCATCTTTCAACGGCGATACCGGCGCTGCAGACAGAAAAATCTATTTCGCAGCACCTGCACCTTCCACCCCCGCTCGTGAAGTCTGTGATTGAACAGCTTTTCGATTGGGGTTTGGTTCAACGCGCCGGTGAGAGGTGGGTCTTTAATTCAGGCAATTTGCACTTACCCAAAAATTCTCCGCTCATCGGCCAGCATCACAGCCACCTGCGCTCGAAAGCCGTGGAAGATTCTCTGAACCCATTAAGTGACGGACTTCATTACTCACAGATGCAAGCTATGGAAGAGTCGACCTATCAAAAGTTCAAACAACTTTTCCTACAATCCATCGACGATTCGCTTCGGCTGGCGGACCCGGCGAAAGAGGAGCGATTGGTGGCCGTTACACTCGATGTCTTTAAAGTCTTTTGAGGAAAATCTTTCGAGGAAAATCTCTTGAGGCTTCGACCCTTTCTCGAAGAGTTCTTCTCAGCGCTTGGTTACAAATGCCCTGTCCCTTTTACAGGCGCTATATCGGAACTGCAGATACTGCGTTAGATTCCGGCAGAATTTCCTAGAGCAAAGAGGTTAGAAGCGATGTCGGAACAAATATTGGGTCAATTTCGAGTTCAAATTGTGAGCGCTATAAAGTTTGCGGTCATCGGCTTGGCAGTTGCTCTTCTTTCTGTCAGCGGCCCTTTTGCCTTGGCACAGGCCACAGCAGCCCAGCCCGAGAAGTCGGAGGTCGCGCCATCGAAAGAGACTGTCGGTGCATTTTCGAAGGCGCTGTCGAAAGTGCGATCCGGTTTGAGCTCGGCAAAAGATCGATTAAAAAGCGTGGACATCAAATTCAATCTTCCCGTCAACGTTATCAAGACAGAGGATTTAACATTCGGCGCGATCTACACCTTTGAATCTGAGCCGCTCTACCAAGGCAACATTCATCTTCGAGCGGATCATTGGACAGCCAGGCTGGCAATTCCAGTCGGCGATTCAATCAGCGACATCGACGGCAATGCCCTTGGGGCCGAGTTCACAAAGCAGGCGCGAATCACTTTTGTCCGACCTTTTCCTGATCGGTCTTATGCATCTGCGAAGCAGATGTTGGCTTATAGCCCCGGACGAATGCCGTGGACGGCCGATACTGCACTCGAGCGCCTTGAGCCCGGCGATGTAGCCGTACTCACGAGCGAAATGAGCTGGCTGGTCAAAGCGACGACAGCGCCGAGCATCGCGAAATCTTTAGAGAGCATGAATAAGGCCTTACCGTTTGCAGCTTCGCATTACCTTCTTCGAGGCGAATTTCAGATTCACGTCACACGCCTTGAGGGCGACTGGGTGCAGTTGAAAGTCGTACCGGTCTTTGG
>JALHOI010000079.1:0-1131 GCA_022843085.1 Pseudobdellovibrionaceae bacterium | reverse complement strand
AGTCGGCCGAGCGACTCGAGATCTTCGGTGTTCGTTTGGTTGATAGAGCCATTGAGCGCTGGTCAAGGATTGATGACGGGGCTTTATTTGCTGAGTTTGTTCGTCGCGACGGTTTTTTAGGATTGGTCAACTATAAGTTAAATCTGAATGAACGGAACCCAGAAATTCGCCAGGCTTACAACAATGTCATGCGAAACGCGCTTTCGCTTGGCTGGCTCGATAGCCTAAAGCTTGGCGGAGATTCACTCGCGCCGGATGATCTGGGTGGGTTCGTCGGATTGTTTGCAGCCGCCGCCTCGCCTGAAGTCTTCAGACTTTTCAATCCACTGCAGGGGCGAACCGCGAAGCTCAACGGTTTGATCGCAGACACGGCAGAACTTGAAGACCTTCTAAAACGAAGCCTGGTTATCGCACCTGAAAGAAGGGCCATCGACCGAGAATTTTTCGGACGTGCCGAGTACAACGAGCCGCTTTCAACCCGCTTTGGCATCAGTCTGATCTTGTGGAGTGCGAGCCGAGGTGCTGAGTACAAAGATCTGTTCATCGCCGCTGAATCGAATAGCGGTCAAAACACGGAATACTACCGAGTTGGACTTTTCGAACGAACGACTGACTTTAATCTGTTCTTCTCGCTCTACCGCGAACGAGCAGTTTCGACCGCCTTTGCGGTCTTTAAAAGCGACGTTAACAAGGACATTAAGGGCCTCGAAGATCTCGTGTTCGAGTGGGAATATCGAGACAAATCTCTCGATGTGAAAGAGCAACGCATGATTCGAGAATCTCTGCAGCAGAGCCTACCCACCTCGGTGTATAGCTCGGTCAACTGGGGCGGATTCGAGACGAACAACAAACACAAAGACGCAGAGTTAAAGTTGAGAATGGTATTTAACAAAGAGGCGCTTAACGAACTTAGATCACTCAACTTAGAAATGGGTCATCACTGGGAAAACCTCAATCAGTATCTGCTTTCGATTCCCGCACCGACGGCGCCGCGTACGACAGATTCTGGGGCTTCGTTGCAGCGAAGCTCGACTATGCGCCAGCTTAAGAACGGCCGGCTGACCAGTACAGATGCTTACAAGGCTGACATCGAAACGATTGCAGCTAAATAGACGGCAGTTCTGGAAGGTT
>JALHOI010000078.1 GCA_022843085.1 Pseudobdellovibrionaceae bacterium | reverse complement strand
CTCTAAAAGAGACAGGAGCTGAAGAAAAAGCTCACTCCCATTCAGTACAAAGTGACCCAAGAAGATGGGACCGAGCCACCGTTCAAGATTGAATACTGGGACAAAAAGGACGAGGGCATTTACGTCGATGTCGTCTCGGGCGAACCCCTACTTAGTTCGAAGGATAAATATGATTCTGGTACGGGGTGGCCAAGCTTTTCAAAACCAATTGAGAAAAGTAATCTTATCGAGAAGACTGATCGCTCTTTGTTTGGAACCCGCATCGAAGTTCGTAGCAAAAAGGGAAACTCACATTTAGGGTACGTGTTTACCGACGGACCGGCGCCGACAGGTCTTTGTTACTGTGTGAACTCGGCGACGATGCGATTCATCGCGAAAACAAAACTAGAATCTGAGGGCTACGGACAATATTTAAAGGAATTTTCAAAATGAAGAATCAGATCGCGCTTTTACTGCTCTGTATTTTCACACCGCTGATATCTTTGGCCGACGGCAAAGGTGTCGCCGATAAAAGAGAAGAAATCAAAACCGTCGTTTTTGCCGGCGGGTGCTTTTGGTGCCTGCAACCACCTTTTGATGCGCTGAAAGGAAAAGGCGTTCTTTCGACCTCGGTCGGCTACTCGGGTGGACACACCGAAGCTCCAACCTACGAAAAAACAACAGCGGGTGGAACCGGCCACTTTGAAGTCATTCAAGTGACCTATGACGACAAGAAGGTGAAACTTCAGGATTTGCTCTCAATCTTCTGGCGCAACATTGATCCTTTTGATGCCAAGGGACAATTTTGTGACAAAGGAGACACTTACTTAAGTGCTGTTTTTTATGCCAACAATGTGGAGAAGAAAGAAATTGAGAAATCAATCAGTGCATTGAAAGAACAGGGCATTAGGACTGAACAAATCGTGACGAAGGTGCTACCTCGAAAAATCTTTTATCCGGCCGAGGACTACCACCAGTCTTACTATCTCAAGAATCCGATTCGCTACAAATACTACCGATCAAGTTGCGGTCGCGACGCTCGACTGAAAGAAGTCTGGGGATCGAGCCCTGCGGCAAAACCGCAGTCGTAGAAGTTGCACCGACGACTTTGTAAAGGGCCTCGTGCCGCGAGAGTAAATTCCAAAATCCAATCTCGATTCCAAGTTCGGAAGCAGAACTTAGGCTTATCTACAGAATTTCAAAGCCAACCTTGATTCCGACGCTTGGACGGTACCTACCGGGCACTTGCCCCGCTCAAATTGGCGGGAATGCTCCCGATGACGTTTGATCGAGTGGTGCACTCTCGTTCACCAAAGCAACCCGGACTTCGGGCATAAGCGACCGTAGAAGGACAAGCACGCGGGGGTGCGAGTCAAATACACCCGTCAGAAAACCCTACTGGCAACACCGACTCTGCCCTTCAGGTACAGAATCTGTAACGAACAATATTTGTCCGAACAACATTCGCACGAACCCGACGAAATGTTTCGCCTCAAAGAAGGTTACCCATGAAAACGAAAAAATCCATTCGCCGCACTCGCTTCGGCGGAACAGTCCTGCAACTCAGCATTTCAGGACATGGTGAGACCGAAGGCGTGATGCTCGACACGAATAGTTTCGTCAAGATCCCTCCGCATTCAGTTCTTCTCACCGGTAAAATTAAAGTCGGGTCGGTCGTCTCGGGCAGCGGCGTTGAAATCGCCGACCGGCCAAACTCAGTCTTCTATCACGCGCAAGTCGTGATCGGAAAAAAGCTCGTCGCCGACGATTCAGGACACGAGAAAGCGCGGACAAAATCAAAAGAAGTGCATCAGGCACGTCTAAAAGCATCCAATGAAAAAGTCGTCGAAAAGAAAACGATCGCAGTCGCGCGAATTGCCGGCATCGCCGTCAAGCCGAAGGGTGAAGTCGACCGCATGCTTTTGTCTGACGGAACGTCGGCCCATATGCCGAAGGAACTTGAACTGAAATCAAAAGATTTCAATCTCGGTGATCTCATTCAGCTGAATGGAAAAGGTCGAACTTTTGGCAAAAATAAGTTTTTGCATGTGAAAACTGTCACGTTCACAAAAAATGAAAAGTCTCTTCGCTAGTCCCCGATCCAATCCGAAAGTACGAAATGAAGAAAAGCTACTGGATCGTCATCGTGGGCCTCGTCATCATCGCTGGTATTGCTTTCGCCATTTGGCGCAAAACTCGAACCCGCGATTCCAATTTCGAAGTTTTAACTCGAGGTTCGATTATCGAATCGGTTTACGGCATCGGAACATTGACGGCCGTACGAAGCTTCTCGATTAAGAGTGGCGTGACCTCAACAATTCATAGACTCTTTGTTAAAGAGGGAGATTTCGTAAAGAAAGGTGCTCGCCTCGTCGAGCTTGAAGGCATTGGTAGTTTCGAGGCACCCTTTGCAGGGACCGTTGTTTCTGCGCCGTTTAAAAAAGACGAAACGATCTATGCTCAAACAAGCGTTTTGACGCTCGTCGATCCGAGCGAAACCTACATCCTCGTATCGGTTGAACAAGAGGGTGCGCTAAATCTCAAGGCGCAGCTTCCCGTCAAAATTAGCTTCGATGGATTGCGAGATCAGACTTTCGACGGAAAGGTCGAGTCCGTGTACTCAAAAGGGCCTGACTTTTTAGCTCGGATTACGACCGACAAACTACCGAAGTCCATTTTGCCGGGCATGACCGCTGACGTTGCGATCATACTTCAAGAGAAAAAAGACGTCCTGCTTGCACCGGTCGCTGCGCTCGAACAGAAAAATCTTGTGGTGAGTCGCAATGGAAAATCGGTTCGCGTCCCGGTTACGACAGGTCTGGTGGACGGAGCTTACATCGAAATAACCGGTGGTGACGTCAAAGCGGGCGACCAATCTATCATTCTGAAGAAGACGGCAAAATGATATCGCTCGCCATCCGCTATCTCTTCTCGCGAAAACGGCAATCGCTCTTCACGTTGCTTGGAATATTTCTTGGAGCCGCGGGTTTCGTCATCATTTCAGGATTCTTCGCAGGTTTTCGAACCTTCATGATCGATCAGCTCGTCAACAACAGTGCGCATATCTTTATTGAAGCACGGCAAGAATTTTTAACGACGCATTCACTCGATGACGCATTTTTCGCGAAACGAATTTCGCACGCCTTCTGGAAATCAGTTCCAGCCGGAAAGAAAGACTACAATCGAATCGAAAATCCGGAGGGCTGGTACAAACGACTTGAAGCTGATCCAAGAGTTGACGCCTACTCTCCTCAGCTGGTCGTCGCAGCGTTGTTTTCAAAAGGCGGCACATCGGTTTCCGCGACGCTTACCGGCTGCACTCCAGAGCAACAAGCGCGTGTGAATACCATAGCGGCCAATATGACTGAGGGTGCCTTCTCCGAGATCGGCAATGGCGGCAATAGAATCATTCTCGGGCAAGAATTGCTTCGACGCCTCGGCGCAAAACTGTTGCAAAACATTCTGGTCTCGACAGGTGCGGGCGCACCCACTCCGTTCCAAATCGTAGGCGTTTACGACAGCGGAAGCAAAGGCGGCAATCAGCAAGCTTATGCGTCGCTCGCAGATGTTCAGCGAGCGAATCAGACGCTGAACCTTGTCAATCAAATCGATGTTCGGCTCGCCGACTACGAACAGTCCGCAAGCGTCGCCACAACGTGGTCAGGAATCTCACTCGAAGCAATTGAAAGCTGGGATCAGCGAAACGCCAACATCTTCACGATTTTCAGTCTTCAAGCCATGATGAGAAATATCATCGTCTCGGTTGTCATGCTCGTTGCGGGATTCGGGATCTACAATGTTCTGATGATGACCGTGACTCAGAAAATGAAAGACATCGCAATTCTTCAGGCTATGGGATACGAGTCGTGGGAAGTGCGGTCGCTCTTCTTGTTTCAGGGTCTTGTCTTGGGCGCCATCGGAGCCGCGCTCGGCCTCATTGTAGGTTACTTCGTTTGCCAGTACCTGGAAACGCTTCCATTCGGCGGTCGTGCCGGCACCACAGTTCCCCTCGGGCATCTTGCCATTGACCTGAGTTTCGCGATTTACTCGCAAGCCGCCCTTCTCTCGATCCTTTCCGCCCTCGTTGCAAGCTATCTTCCGGCCAGGGCCGCGGCTCACTTCACGCCAATTGAAATCATTCGGGGAGGAACAGAATAAAATGGCGCTCTCAGCACAACAGGTCAGCAAAAGAATCGGTAACCCCGCAACACAGATTCTAACCTCGATTTCTCTCGAGATTCCTGACGGTCAGTTCGTGGCGCTAACGGGGCGATCGGGTTCGGGCAAAAGTACTCTGCTCTACATGCTAAGCGGGCTTGACTCAGTCTCTGACGGCGCTGTTTTGGCCGACGGTAAAGATCTGAGTCAAATGAAGCGCGTTGAAAAAGCCCACTTCAGAAATGAGCAAATTGGATTCGTGTTTCAGTTTCACTACCTGATTGCAGAACTAACGGTCCTCGAAAACGTCCTGTTACCCGCTAAAAAATATGGCAAGGCGGCAGAAAGAACAGAATTCGCTAAGTCGATACTCGAGAAAGTCGGACTGGCCGAAAAACACCAGCGATTACCACGGCAACTGTCAGGTGGCGAAGAACAACGAGTCGCAATCGCTCGAGCTCTAATTATGGAACCTAAGTATCTGTTTGCGGACGAACCAACGGGATCTCTTGATTCAGTCAACGGAGAAGTCGTGATGAAGATGTTGGAGCTTGCGAACGTCGAAAAGAAAATGACGATCATCATGGTGACCCATGAAATGGATTTTGCCAAGCGCGCACAACGGCAGATCCAGCTCGCCGATGGCAAAATCATGCACGATTCTTCCTAGAGTCAGCGGCTGCAACGCAACGGCATAATTTGACGAAGCTTTCGAGTCATTGCGCCTCCTCAAATTGAATTACGATACTGAAAACAGGCATTTTCACCCGTCGTGTCACGTATTGTTCCGGTAATTCACCTGAGTTGATAGTCGGCGAATAGCGGCGACGGGCCTCATCTTGCATCGCCGTATTGTGCAATCACTGGAGGTAAACTTGAAACTCACTTCTCGAGAAGAAACTTTAAATTATCGGTTTCTTCCGGTTTCTGAAACCGAAGTTTCAGACGAAAAGTCGCAAGTGCTTCAAACCAAACGCGCAGGAAAGACAAAAATCGCTTACGGATTTCTCTTTCAGCTCGCAGGAACCACGCAAATTACTCTTGATCAAATTGAGACGTGTCACGACGATCCGATTCACATCAATCAAATCTCAGCGCGAAAAGTCGCAGTTTATCGTTACTCTGGCGTCTGGTCAGAACTTCGCTACAAACGAATGCTAAAGAGATTTCTCACTGAGCTTCGCAAAAACCGTGTCGAAACGACGGGCGAGCCTTTCTTTTCACCGAGCGACCGTGCAAATCAATTCTGGTCGAGACGGAGAAACGAAATCTGGCTCGAGGTCGCACGCTAAGCGAATTCTCCAAACATGTTGAAAGCAAATCTCATGAGACCTCACGGCGTGAGGTCTCTCTCTCGAACAAATCAAATTTCAGATTTGCGGTCCTGCAACGTCACGAATTTCGATCATATCCATATATTCAAAATATCGTTTAGACTCTTCGGTCCTGCCTAACACACTTCGTGCCTTTGCGAGTGCTTTGAACATCAGGTCCAGCCGATCGTGATCGAGCTTCACTATTTTTCGTTTAAAACCGTTGATCATGCGTTCGTCGTAATTGCCGGTCGCCAGCTCTTTGAACAGCGCAGAGCGTGACTTGTTGATCTCGTCTCGAATGCGTGAAGATTCACGTTCCGTCACAAGCTGGATGTCTATCATTTGAGATTTCTGAATCTCACTCATCCCAGAGCTGTTGGCCCATGCTTCGAATCCGCGCTCGCGCATTTCCCCCCGCATCCGCGGCGGCGCTTCTTCTGACACCTTCTGGTCAACTTCGGCACGTGTTTTTTTGTCAACCGCCATGCAGGCTGAGAGACTTAAAGTTGTCGCGGTCACTAAAAGAATTTTCGGCAAGTTCATAGAGCCCCCATTCGTTCTAATTTTTCCATACATTGCAATATGGCACTGCAATATGGTGTCCCGGCTTAGCAGCGCGGAGGTCGGGAACATCCGCTCGACGGGACAAATGCTCTCACGATTTCGCGCTCAATGGGGATGGCGCGCCAACGATGTCGACTTCGAGAGCCGCAATTTTGTCGTAGATTTTTCGCTGCTCTCGGATGGGCCACCAGTCGTAAAGCAGCACCTCGATCGGCCGCCACATCGCGACCCAGCCAATGATCACAAAGCCTTCGCGAACGATATCGCCAATCTCTGAGTTCAGTTCTAACGAAGTGATAAAGCGGGCGATGCTGAGACAAATGAACAAAGTTGCAAATCCCATGAAAAAGAAGAATCTGGCCATACGAAGTCGCTTCCGAAGATTCGACCTCGCAAGTTTTGACTCGTACTCGAAGTAAGCTCGAATCGCCTCTCGAACTACAGTTCGATCGATCGAGCTGTCCATTTCGTCCGTCATGAATATTTCGAGCGTCATTTTGGCCTGAACAGGGAACTCTTGAATCGAGCTCACCACGTAGGTCACAAAGTCATCATCAAGATCACGTTCTCGAAACGGTGCAGGATCACTCGCATTAAAAATCTGCCTCGAATTCTTGACGGCAATCTCGATGACGACGGCGTCGTTCACGCGGCGATACCGATCTTGTGCCTTAGGTTGATTGTGAGGCTCACTCTTAAGATTGGCTACGATTTCTGGTTTCATGATAACACCCTTAGAGTTATGAAAAGCGCGCCGGCCCCCACGGTAAACATGAGAACCAAGATGCCAGACATCACCATCGCAAATCGACCGTGATTCAAGAATCCAAGGATCATAACCTTAGATAAAAGAGCGGCCGAAACGGCGAGCGAAAGATTCAACACGGCTAAGTTCTTTTGAAGATCACCATGCAAGAACAATTCGGCCGTGCTGTAAGAGACACCTTGCAGCTCAAAGAGACCGCCTAGAAAAACTGTCGCGCTAAGGGCCGCTTTCCCTAGCCAACGGTTCGATGCAGATACAACGAGCAACATGACAGAGAAGAGAGCCGACAACTTGAATACCGATTTCAGATCGAGCGGACTGACCGTCGTCGAAGCTGGCATGGGCTCAATCCCCACATCTTTCGCCTTTTGCGGCGTGGTCGATTTTCGTCCGAATCGTATCGCGAACAAGACTCCAGTTAGAATCATCGCCAAAACCGGTACCGCAAAAACAGAAAGAAGTTCTGCGTCAATCATGGCAAGCACCACTAAGAATTCAAGTAGCGTCGCGACTGTAGCAAGCAGGCCCGCAGAATAAAAATAGCCCACGAGCTCAGGATTTCGCTTTACCTTCATTGGCAAAGTCAAAAAAACGGTCGTGCTCGAGACAAACCCAGTGAAAAATCCAGTCAGCAAGATTCCTAAATTTTGGCCGAATGCGCGAATCGCAACGTGACTTGCAAACTGTATTGCGGCCAAAGCGCCGATCACTTTAGCTAAATTCTGCAAATGAAGCAGACCCCAAGGATCGATCGCTTCTTTCGGCAACAGCGGCATGATCCCGACAAGTAAGAATGCGAGGATTAAAACGGCTCGAATTTCCTTCGGCTGCAGTATCTCGCGAGAGAAATGATGAAGCCACGTTCTCGAGTACAAGATCGCAAAAACGACGATCCCAAGTACAAGAGCAAGCGCATGGTCTGATGCGCTCAAAATTCCGAGGCCGAAAGTGAACATGGCCGAGACTTCTGTCGTGAACCCAATTCCAGACGTCGAATTCCGCTTCGTCGAGCGCCAATAACCTGCGATCACCAATAACGCGACAAAGAAAGCGAAAACCGCGATCATTTCTTGATTCGCAAATTTCGCCGTAAGCGCTCCGGTGAGTCCGAGCAACATGAAAGTTCGAACACCGGCTGATTCAACGTCAACCGGGTGACTTCGTTCTCGCTCAATTCCAATCACGAGACCGATCAGTAGAGAAACCGCGAAAGAGTAGAGCGCCGTCAAATCTGGCACATCCAACTCATAAGATTCAGCGCCGACGCAATCTCGCGACTCGATCTATACACAACATCCGACTGCGAAAACGCAGCTGAGCGGAGAGCAAATTGAACCGAAATCACGTTGCCTGTGTCGTCGGTGCAAGCGGGCGAGACTTCGATTTAATGCCTTTCGAGGAACCTCGGTCCATCGTCAGAATCTCGTTGTGCATTCGCTTATATTCATCCCGCTGAATTTCGCCTTTCGCGTAGCGCTCAGCTAACATATCAAAAGCGTCGCGTCCCGGGTCGAAATCACGGTATCGACGATTTGAAGTGTACGAGTATCCCCAAGTTCCGACACTCGAAAATATTAACATGAGCATGCCAAACCACAGAACCCAACCCCAACCAGTGTACCAATCGTTCCAATAAACTGTCGTCATTTCTCAGTGTTCCTTTGTCTCTTTGGCTCTCGCCTCAATGTTTAAGTTTGAGTTCATTCTCGACACGCGTAACGCCCGGCGCGTTCCATGCCGCAAGTCCCGCATCTCCGATTTCCGAAAATGAGTGAACATCCCCGGTCAACGTCACGTGGCTTCCCGACACCGTCACCTTGATTTTACGTCCTTCGACTTCCGCCGATCTCTTCAGTGCGGCCTCGATCTGCGATTGAACATCCTCAGCTTTAACACTGGGTTTGAATGTGATGGCGTTGAGAACGCCCTTTACTCCGATGAGTCGGCTGACCGCGTTTCGAGCCGCATTTCGTTCGTAGTCCCATTCCACTTCACCTCTGAGGGTGACCCACGCTTTGTCGACCGAAACCATAATGTCATTCGGCACAGCATAGTTCCACTTCAGAGCGTTGAGCGCCGCTTCGGCAATCTCTTCATCTGACTTTTCGTGGGGACCTGTGATCTCAACGACAATTTCGTCGGCGACCGCGCGAACACCGCCCACTCTCTGGGCGGCCCCCTCGGCCAGTGTCTTGTCCCAGAAATGAGACACTGTTCCTCGAAGCGTCACGATACCATTGTCCGTTGTCGATGTAACCGCGGCCATATTGACACTCGGATCCCATTTCAATTCATTCATGACATCTGTCTGAATCTGAGCATCTGATTTCCCGAAGAAGTTAAACATGTTTTAGTCCGATCTATTGTGCGAGTTTTAGGTTGCTAATAACGCTCATGACGCCCGGAGCATTCCAGGCCGCGATTCGAGCATCTAGGATTTCTGCTTGTGTCGTAAGATTTCCCGACAGGGTCACGGCCGTCCCGTCGACCGAGACCGTGATTTTGCGCGACTCGTTTTCTGCAGAACGTTTCAACGCGGATTCGATTCGAGTCTTAATGTCAGTGGGCTGAACATCAGGCTTGATCGTAATCTTGTTGTGAACGCCTTTGACCCCTAACAGCAACTTGACCGCATCTTTTGCCGCCGAACGCTGGTAGTCCCACTGCAGTTCACCCTTCAGCGTGATCCACGCGTTATCGACGGTAACCTTGACGCCACCCGGAACTGAATAGTCCCACTCTAAAGCTCTCACCGCCGCCGCGGCGATCTCTTCGTCGCTCTTTACAAAGGTACCCAAGACATCAACTTGAATTTCATCTGCGACCGCCCGAACGCCCCCAACTCTCTGCGCAGCCTCTTCAGCGCTCGTCTTATCAAAGTAGTGAGGAACACTTCCCCGCAACGTGACGATTCCATCCTTTGTTGCGACCGTTATCGCTTTGTTGT
>JALHOI010000077.1 GCA_022843085.1 Pseudobdellovibrionaceae bacterium | reverse complement strand
AGATGCACTCGAAAGCCGAAGAAGAGACTCTCTATCGGCTGCTCGCACGTCACGGTTCGCACGAGGTCCGTTGCGAAGCTCTGCTTGGTCAACTTGAACACGAGCAGATTCGTTTACTGGCCGATGAACTTAAGTCGTACCGCTACCGCACAGCTTGGACTCCCGAAATTGAAAAAAAGGCTCGAGTTTTGGCGAATTCGGTGGCTGACCACATCTTCGAAGAAGAAGGCGCGTTTTTTCCTGTAGCAAATCGCAGTTTGTTGCACGGAGAAATGTTAGTTCTGGTCGAAGACTACCTCGATCTTTGCGAGTTCTATCTCGACGGCGACGCCCGAGCTGAAAGTTCGCCTACATTAAGCTGGCCACTAATGTCCTAGCGACGGTACCAGCATTTTGGTCGCGCGGCGATTGTTGAAAGACATTCGTTCTGTTCGGCGCGATCGAAATCTAGTCGTATTTGATGGGGCCGAGAATTTTGCGAACACCTCGACCCTGCTAAGATTGTATCAAGCCGACACTGACGATCCGGATACGAATTGGTGATCGTGCTGGGTGCGGTCATCTGACTTGGTGTCGTTGACGAGATTTGAAAATGGCGAACAAGTGTCAACATATTGTGGCCGCCCGCCGCCGATCTGCGGCAGATCAACGAGTCCTCGCTGCCACGCCCATGGGCACGATCGCAGGCCTCGCCAATTTCTGATTGAACCGGATTGCCAGCAAGTGCGGCTTTGTGATCGTGACCCCGCACGAGACGCGGAAAACAAACGAGGCTTGCGTAATAGTCAGCTTGACCCTCTGCCGATATTTCACTTCGACCGTCGTGAGCTACCGGACCGTCCCATTCGAGCGGTACGTCCCGGCGAGGTGCTCCGCCAAGGATATGCCCGAGTTCGTGACACAAGGTCATTCGAAGCCCGTCGACCGACGTGCGAGAACTGAAGATCAGAGCGTCGGTAACGGTGAGTGTTGCAAAATCACTGTTACGTTCGACATAGGCCGCAAGAGAGGTCGATTGCCTCTCGATCTTGACCAAAACTTTAACGCCTGTTTCGTCAGTTGAACCGATCATAGCATCGAACTCTCTCAAAACTGCGAAGGCGTCGAAACGATCGGCTTGCTTCGCCTTAGCGGTCTTGGTTCCGACAAGGCCGACCGCGAAAGTCACCGCGATGAGATACAGATAAGTTCGCATTGGGGCCCCCTCTTAGAAAGGCGAGCCTATTTGCGAACGATAGAGAAAAAAAGAAACATAAAGTTATCGCTGGTGTAAGTCTCGCTAAGGGGTCGCTTGGAACATCGAAGAGCAAGTTCTAGCGCGAGCACGAGCGGCTAAGCTTGCGAGTTCGTTTCGAAAGGCAGCTTCAAGTCGTTCGGTCCCGTCGGCCGGCCTCTCGGAGGTGGACTTGTTGGGATGGCCGCGACGGACGGTTGTGGTCAGTTCTTTTGTCAGCTGTTTTCGCCTAAGGGCTGTCGCCTTCAAATCCGCGCCGTCCGCAGACGTTTCTATCGCGAGAGAAACAAATTCGGAAAGAATATGGCGAAGCCATTGTGCCATGGCTTCGCGATCTTGAGACTCGGCTTGGCCGCCATACTTCGTGAGCCAGGCGAGGTTGAAGAGATCCAGTCGGCGAAGGTCAATGTCGAGTTGGCCGAGTGCGCGGAGAGCTGCTGCGGCAGTGCCTGTCTGCTGGTGGCGAACCTTCATGTCGTTTCGAACAATGCGAAGAAAGGTACGTATCGATGCGTGATGATCTTGCCAATGTGCGACTGCTTTTTCTGGCGTGGTGTCGGCGCTGAAAAGCTTCGCTAGCTCGCTAGCAAAAAGATGCTCACGTTGGTCGGTTGCAAACCTAAACCTCGGTTTTCTCTGATCCGCGACGGAGTTGGCCAGCTCGGACCAAAGTAAAGTATCGAGTGCTACGGCTTGGGCGGGCGAGATTCGCTCAAGTAGCGGCTGAAGAATCGAAACGTGAGCCTGGCGCCGCGTGATTTTTTCGAACCTTTCGATTCCACCGTCACTCAGGGTTTTGAACAGCACTCGATCTTCGAATTGGCGAAGCCTTCGTGATTTGAAGAAGTTTGTGGTGGCTTGAGAGAACCGTTCGGTGAACGAATGCCGATCGTGTTCAAACAGCAAGAGTGCTTTGACGTCACGGGACAGCCCCGCGACGGCGGCTCCAAGGGCGACAGACCAAAAATAATTTGCTTGGCAAACAAGATGGAGGGGCCCCATGAACATACTTTCAGCAAGCTCGGTGACCCCAAATGCGGCTCCGAAGGCGGTCGCACCCAGCACCATCGAAAACCGGCCGTAGGCCGTTGCTTGATAATGAATGTTGGCTCCGATAGTTCGCGAATAGCGAGCGGCATGAATGGTTCGAAGCCAAACTCCGACAGGTACATCGAACCACAGGATCCTAAATGACGACTTCACCTTCGGCCAAAGCTGGCGGATGGCGTTCGCTTTCTCGTGGGCGCCATGGTGTCCCTTGAGGTCGGTTTCAAGCGAATGGTCACAACTTAACCCGCACGCCAGATATCTCTTCATACTTGCAGTTTCAAGCTCAAGCGAACTTATTATGACCCGGTTCAGAACACTGCGAGGAATATCCATGACCTCGGTGTCTGTATCAAATCTGTAGTCGCGCTGAAATCGCGATGTTGATATTCCAGAAACTAGAGCTTCGTTCATAGCGCTGAGAAGATCGAGACGGTGCTGGGCGATTGTCTTATCAAGTTCAGAAAGTTCAGCCTCATTCATGAGCCACAAGGGCTTTTCGTCGTGCGCGTTCGCCGACGAAGTCCATATTACAAAGACCAGAAACAGCAGGGGTTGGAACGCCCAAAAATTTGATTTCAATTCACGAAGTGTCTTCATGGCAGCGTCTCTCGTGCCACGACCGACGGCCGAGAGATAGATGATTTCAAAAATTTGTTGAAGGTGAAAGCGGATTGAAAAACCAGGCGAAGTTGGCGGTGTAGAAAGTACGAAAAACATTAGCCCGGCTTTTCAAAAACGTTTTTCCCATTGAAGCACGAGCTTTGTTGTTGAGCTTTCGTCTTGTGAGGCCGGCGTGAAGGCGGCCGTCAGGCTCCATCGCTTTGAGACTCGTTTCCGAAGTTCGAGGTGGGCCGATTCTTCCCAATTCGTGCCGATGCCGGCGGTCAGATCATCCGATACGGCGACTGTCGCCGTATAGACTTTCGATACCGGATTGTACGAAAAGCTTTTGATTGGAGTCGCGGCAAAGGCCCACAGACCGAAGAGTCCAATCGCACGATCGGCGATCGCTGCTTTGACACCGCCAGCTGCTTCGGCATCCCCGGATACCAACTGATCGTTCACACGATCGTACAGTAAAACGGCGATGATGTCGGTTTGTGGGAGGTAGGGATCACTCGACATCGTAACGTTCGGACTTTTCGTCGTGCCCTCAACGTCGATGAAAACCGTGTAGTCGGTTTGCTTCACGCTGATACGGCCTTTCAGTGGGAAGACTCCTTGATCATCGCTGTCGAGACCAATACGAACACCTTCGACGCGAACGGTGCGCCGCAGATAGGTCACATCGAACGCTTCGCTTTGAATGAAGCCCGAATTCTCTTTGGCTCCGTTGGATTGGACTTTCAAAGTTAGCGGCAAGTAAGGTGCGAAGTACTTCGAACGCAGTCGTATGGCTCCGTCGCTTTCAGTAGCGAACTCAAAGTTAAAGCTGAGTTTAAACTTCGGAGCGATGATCTTTTTGTCGTCCGGCGCATTTTTAAACCGTGAATCGAGTGTTACGCGAGGAAGGCCGCCAAGCGGGTCAAGTGGCGGTAAATCGATATTCAAAGCGCTTATGATCGCCGAAACATCGAAATGGGCAGCCGTCAGCTGCTTGTCGAGTCGCACGGTTGCGTCAGTGTTTACCTTGACCTTCTGTGTACTCGACGCGAGATCGACTTCGAGGCTCATCGGAAAAGTCGAGGCCGTCTCGAGCGTCTGAAAGGGACCGATCGCTGAGAATGCAAGAGTGCCGTCGAGTACGTCGAGCGGAGCCGGCAGCAGAACCTTGTAAGCCTCAAGCATCGGACGAATCGCTTGAAGGCTTAGGACTGTTGCGCGAGAGTTGAGGTAAGGAGAGAAACGAAAAAGGTCAGCTTCTTTTTCAATCTCGAGACGTCCTGCCAAATCAATCGCAAACATCTTGTTGCGCAGACTCTCGACTTTGATTTCTGCGTTCAGGACGGGTCGTCTCGCAGTGGCGCGCGACAAAAGCCTATCAACCCACAACTGCCCCGACGCTTCGGCGAGGACGGTCGTCGGAAGTTTACAACCGCACGACGCTTCCAACTTTTTTCTTTGGTTCTCGGCAACGAAGAAAAGCTCAACAGGAACTGCGAGCTTGAATCGAGACGGCTGAGAGCTCCATGATTGTCCGGACTCGAGAGGAACATTCATCTCGAACGCGACAGTTTTTATCTTCAAAAGTGAATCGGGCAAGCCTTTTACCGGGCCTCTAAGGTCGAGTTGAGCGCTGTCTGAGTGAAACGTCATCGTCAGCGTCGGATTGAATTCTAAACGCATTTTGTCTTTTCGGTATTCGAAGGGGCCCGACGTAATCAACCTCACCGAGTCAGACGTGGAAGATCCGAAAAAATGTTGGTCGGTGGTAACTCCGAACCCCTCAAATTTCACGCGCACGTCTAAAAACGGTTCGTCACGCTTCATTTTAAGAAAATCAAGGTGACCGTTTACTGAAAATGTTGTTGCCGATTTCTTTTTAGAGGAATTCACTTCGTCGTTTTCGATGATGATTTTCAGCGGCCCTCGCGGCTCTTGATTGAGGTCAATCTTGAGAACGAGAGAATCACCTTCGGGGGCTCGAAATTCAAATTTCTCGGCCTGCAGATCGACCGACTCGATCGGAACGCGTTCGTGGATGGCCACTAGGATCTCGAGAATCGATTGAATTCGCTCAAAAGGATTTTTTTCTTGCTCGGGCTTCGAGCTTTTTTCGGCGACGTAAACTAGAGGTTTGGAGGCGATGACTTGAGCCAAATGAATTAAAGCCGCACGCCGCAGCGGAAATACAGAGGCGCGAACTTGAACACGAACGATTGGCAAATCAAGCTGAGGCGAGGCCTTCGAAATCTCGAGATTTTTTAAGGTCAGATCAATTTGAAAATCGACACCGCCAAGCCATTTGCCGGAAAATGCGACGGTCTGCCAATCGATCTTGAGGTCGGTTGGTAAAACGTAACTTTCGATCAGACGAAAAGCAGATTTCGGGTTTTTGTACGACCAGAAACCTAAACCAGCGACGACGGCCGAGATAACGATCACCGACAACAAAACAGCACCGAGGAACGCAGAGATAACTCGGCCCAAGACCTTCACTAAAACTCCTGACCGAAACTAAAGAAGTAGACCCACTGGTCAACAAAGCCACTTGTCGAAGTGTCGCCGTCAAGCACCCGGCCTCGCGCAGCAGAACCGCGGAGGGTGCCGAACGGTGAGGCCCAGCGGATCCCAAGTCCCTCGGACGTATAGACCGGAGGATCGACGGTGTAGCGCCGATTGCCAACCCGCGCGGCATCCCACAAAAGAAACGGTTGTAGCCGATACGGTAATTGTTCGATCAGACGAAGTTCGAGGCCGAGGTAAAGCGAAGTTAAAAAGCCAAGATTATTGTTGTTGATCGACTTTCGGTTGAAACCGCGCAGATTCTCGTCGCCTCCAAGGTAGATTCGATCTTCGACAGGAACCAGGTCGCGATTTAAGGTTTCTCTGATCTCATCGGCGTCGACAACGATGGCCTCGATTCGTGTGCCTATGACAAGCAGTGGTGGCGAGAGAGCACCGATGTTCCACAAGCTTTTAAAATCCAGTCGGTACCTGTTGACGTCAACTTTAGACCCAATGCCCTTGTTCTGACCGCGGTAGGCGAACTGCGCGTTCCAGCCTTCGTACTGGTCTCGAATCGAAGCCTCGTAGTGGTGATTGGTCATCGTGACGATCCCTTCAAGCGTCGGATAAAAAATGTTGTCAGGGCCGGCGCCACGAACGGTTTTCGTGTAGTTCAACGTTGGACCTCCGCGAACGACGAAACGTGTGTCCCACCAGTCAAAGTGCCTCCCGAAGTCGGCGCCAGCCGAACCGGTGTTTGTTTCGAACGAAGGCTCGTCTTTGCGGGATATTTCAAAACGTGGACCCAAAAAGGTTCGGGTTGATCCAGGTACCCAGTAAAGCTCCGATGCAAAATCAAAAATTTGTTCGGGTTTTGACAGTTGTAAGCGGGTCGTAAACGAAGATGCCTCGTTATCAAGACGCGCATTTCGAAAAGTGAGATCAAGAAACGGAAACTTTTCCGTTGAGGCTCCGACACCAAAGCGGAAGATTTTAGATTTGCCTACAGATGTCTCAAGTTTCAAATTTGCTAGGTCGCCTTCACAACGAACGACGATGTAGGCGCTTTGAAACAAGCCATCTTGAAGAAGCCTCGAAACGAGCAACTGGGTTTTACGAATGTCGTACTGATCGCCGGTTTCGAACGGCCGATATCGGTTCAAGATCGTCGGGTTCAGACCGTCCAGGCCACTTGTTTCGAGATTTCCAATCGTTTTTCGGGTCGAGAGGTCGGCCTTAACCTGAATTTCACCGTTCCATTCGTGCGCTTCGAGTTTGACCTGCGCGCACGCGAATCCGTCGCCGCGCAGCGCCGCGTAGGCCCACGCCTCAACCTCATTTAACTTGCCGGGTTCAAGCGGGTAGCCGATTACTTTTCGCTTTTTATAGGCGCGCAAAACTTCATCTGCGCCGAATATTCTAAGGGATTTAATTTCAGTCTGCTCGCCTCTTCGAAGTTCGAGAGAATCGGCTGTCGTTTTGAATGTCGGAGTCAAGTAACCTTGGTTTTGCAGAATTGTTCTGAGGTGAATTACGGCCTGCTGTATCGGGATGGTGTTCCACCCTTCGCCACCGTCGCGACTTCCACAGATCAAAACTCGCTCGTTTTCGTTCAGCTCGAGTTCGCCATCGACAACATGAATATGCGGGCACGGCCAAGAAGATTTGTCTCGAGCCCGCGCACCTTGCGCCAACAGCAACACGGAAGCGCAAATCAAGAGCTGCGCTGAAATAGAAAGGAAGCGCGAGAGGCGATACATCGTGTCGTCACGTAGCACGAACCTAGCCGTTTAGGAAAGCGCGCATCCGTTCGAGATGGATCTGTGCAAGAGGATTTTCTGGATCAATCATAGAAACGATTTGGTCTTCGACGTCATTCTTTGAGACCGCCTTGCCCGACACGAGTTCGAGCAGCTTCGAAACTTCAGCGAAGCCGTAGCGTTGATTCAGCAGGTGTGTTGCAAGCCGGCCCACAGCTGAACCAGAGTTTGAAAAAGCGATATCGTCGTTTTGGTCTTGAGCCGACCGTTCATAGCGTGCGAACCATTCGGTTTCGCGATACCGGTCGTAAACGCGTTCGAGAATAGTTTGAGAGATGTCATCAGCCAGATCAAATCCGGAGCCAGAGATCTCCTCACATAAATTCATAAGCGTCGAAATATCTTGCCGGTCGAGCAAGGCATTCAAGAAGTCCAGGCTTCGTGTTCCATTTTGTCCCGCGAGATACTGGAAAAAATAAATCTGTTTGATGAGGCCTGGGTCAAGTTGTCGTTTTTGAATAGCGAGGCCATTTTCAAAGTGATGCCATTGCGAAAGCTTGGATTCATTCAAGGTCTTCACACAAAGTGTGATCGTTGGTTCCTCAAGATGGATCACGCGATGAGTAAGCTCGCGTCCGGCGGCGATGACTCGCGTATCTCCCGCCTTTAAAATTTCAAGTAGCGGACGACCCAGCTGTGTCAGTTCAACGTCGTGCGCGACGGCCTCAACTGTTTTGACTGAAAAGGTCTCGTGCAGCGAAACGCCCTGAAGAAGGCGAAACGCGCCTCGAAAGCCGTGACTGTGAATGGAAGTATCGCAACCCATCCAGATGTAGACCTCAACGACAAATCGACCGTCATTGAAAAGCGTAATTGGCGGCTGCCCGAAGGTATTGTGCAGCTGAACTTGATCGGGAAGGTGCGAGTTCGATTGAAACCAACCGGCCAATTGATCTTCAAGCTGCTCTTGCGTGAGTTGATACTCTAAACTGGTCAGCGAGCGCGTGGCTATTTGAGTGAACTGGTCGGGGTCCCTACCGAATTTCGCCCATTCAGTGTCGACTGCGCGTGCGAGTGAATCGAAAGGGCTGGGTCGACGTGGTACGGCGCTCATGCAGGCGGTTTAGTTCAATTCAGGCCCAAAAAGCTATGAGATTGGTTCTTCAGCTGTCTCTGGGTATTCAGGGTCGCGTCTGCTGAAAATTTCAACTATCCTCGTTGGCTCTGGCCTTGTAAAGTATCGACCGGGAGCGAATCCATGGCGATCGACGTGTCTGAAGTTTCAACGCTTAAAAAAGTGCCGGCAAACGGGCCTGCGAAAATGCCTGGGACTATTTCTGAGAGTGCCGTGCGCACGATCGGCGATTACCGTCGTGAAATCTTGCCCTCGCTTGGCCCTGAAGTATTCGAGCCCGCCGGGGATCGGCTCATTTGGTTTGCAATGGCTACAGTCGTCTCGGTCATTGCCTTTTTGGGAATTGTTTTTGGAGATCCGGCATGGCCGATCAAGGTTGTGCTGGGAATTACAATTGGTCTCTGCAATGGGGTTCTCGGGTTTGTCACTCACGAGCTGCTTCATGGCGCTGTTACGAAAAATTCGAAGCTTCAGTCTGTGCTCGGTTTTTTCGGCATGATGCCTTTTTTAATTTCTCCGACCTATTGGAAGTATGTTCACAATCGGCTTCATCACGGAAAAACCCAGCAGACGATTCGTGATCCCGACGCATTTCCGACCTTGCGCATTTACAAAAGCAGCAAATTCGTTCAGGCGATTTTTCCCTTCACTCCCGGCTCGGGTCACAAGCGCAGCTATCTTTACTTTTTCTTTTGGTTGTCGTTTCACGAATTTGTCGCCCAAACTTACCTGCGATTTCGCAACGGTGTTTTCGATGCGATGAATCACCGACGTGTGACAATCGAACTTTCAGGACAAATCGCCGTTCTGATCTCAATGCTCGTCATCGCAGGTCCAGCGAATTGGGTTTACGTGATGGTTTTGCCGCTGATGGCTCAAAACTACCTTTTGATGAGTTACATATCGACGAATCACAATTTGAGTCCGTTGACGGGCGACAATGATCCGCTCGTCAATTCGTTGACCGTTACCAACCATCCGGTCATTGAGTTTCTGACACTTAATTTTGGTTATCATGTCGAACACCATCTCTTCCCAACCGTTAGCAGCAAGCACGCTAAAGTTATTCATCGTGCGCTGATCGCGAAGTTTCCAGAATCGTACAAATACATGCCGAAATGGCAGGCGGTAAAAGCGCTGTACGCGACGCCACGTATTTACAAAAACTCTACGACTCTGATTCACCCCGAAACGCTTGCGACGGCAGACACCATCTGATCGAGAACAAATTCGAAGACGCAGTTTTCGTATTCAAGTCGTAGATTGTTTGGTAATCGGCTGCATATGATCAAACTCACGGACTCGGTCGATTCTCAGGTTCGCCAGGCTCTTCGGAGTGGCTTTCGCATCGCGGCCTTCACGGCCTCATTTATTCTTATTGCAGGATGTTCAACATTTTCAAATGGTGGACCTTGCAAGTCGACTTCATCTTCGCTCGGAACAAGTGAGTTTCAGGTCGACATCACGACTTACAGCTCGAAATCGCCAGGAGCCCGTGCCGTTATCGTCTTGCCGCCAACCGGTGGTA
>JALHOI010000076.1:4519-9912 GCA_022843085.1 Pseudobdellovibrionaceae bacterium | reverse complement strand
CGCTCTTCCGATCTCGCTGTTGTTCTACTTGCCCTGATCGTATCTGTTCAGAGTCAATCTCACGCAGCCTCGAGCGCTGACATCGCCGAGCTGTCTCAGCTCTCAATGGAATTGGGTCACTTGCGAACAGAAATCGCTGAGAAACAAAGTGATCGCAATTGGTCGTCTGGGAAATTCGCTGTCTCCGCGTTGGTCGCAGCCGTCATGTTTCGGACTACAAACAAGATTAGGCCAAGTGAACGCGCTGCCTACGGTGCCAGGCTGAATTCGGTGGCAAGGACGGGCGGATACACGGTTGCTTGGGTGTCGACTGCCAATGGGGTTTACGAAGGATACTCAATCGTAGTCGACATCCGAGATCTTCATAGATTGGCCGTCGACGTGGCCGCGAAACAGCGCGAGGTCGATGCGGCAAAGCAACTGCTTGAGACAATCGAGTCGAACTGAAAACGTCGTCTTGAGCTTCGTTCTAAAAGTCAGAAGTTTGTGGAGTAAAATTTTGAAATCGTTCAGCTTCGCAAACTCCTCGGGCGGAAAAACGATGAACTTCGAGCGGCAAAAGTCGTTCTTAAAGCCATCGGCGGGAACTTAGCGTTTGAAAAGACTGTTGGGTCTCTTTCTTTTTGTGCAGATGATGTGTTTACCTGCGCAGGCGCAGGATAGGGCGCAGATCGATAAAGTTCGGCGTGAATTAACCGAAGAGGATCGGAAAATTTATCTGGTGACTTTCGACCAGTGCCAACCAGGTACGACAAGGTCAGCGTTTCAATTGGCGTTTGAACCCTCAAATTTTCTTTTGGGTTTCGAGAATTGGATTGTAGCAGGGTCCGGCAACGTCGATGCGATACAAGAGCGGGCGAGGTCGGGGATGCTCGACCCGTCGATTGCCCGCCTTCGTCATTCACAGGGTTTTTGGCTCGCGCTTGCGGATTGCTATGGTTACCGCTACGGCGAACTAGGATACGGCAATCTCATGAAACAGATTGTCGATATGGGGCACCACGCGAATCAGATCGGATCTTTCGCGGCCGCCGCCGGAGTCACTGTCGGCGGCGGCAAGTTCGCTACGATGGCTCTTAAAAAGTTTCCGGTCGCCTCTCGATTTTTCATTTCCGGTCTTGTTTCGTTGCACATTGCAAATCTCGTCAACCAGCTTCGAGCTCTCTATTTTCAGCCGGCAACAGCCGAAAGTGAAGCGCGCCTTGCGGCTGCGAAAGAACAGGTCTTCAGCGAGCCAGACAAGGCCATTGCAAATGTTTGGCTTGTGGCCGAACAAGCGATTCAACAACTTGACGGTAAATTGATTGATCCGACCATTCCTCAATCCGAAAAGATTTTGCTGGCTGCGAAACGCGAGAGAATAGCAGCTGGGCTTGAAAGATTGAGGTCGCTTCGCTCGAATCTGTAGCAACATTAAAGTTTGCGAATTAGAACAGTTGTTATGGAAACAGCAGAATCTATACAAGTTTTAAAAGAATCGAGATCAGAAGACGATCGCAAGACATGCATTCCGCTTCTTCAGGAGTATTTGAAAACTCACCCGAGCGACGCGGTAGCCTGGTACGATCTCGCCTGCTGTTTCGACTTCATCGGTTTAGAAATCGAAGCCGAACCTTGCTATAAAAAGACTTTCGATCTTGGCTATGAGAATTTGCCGGAAGACAAGCAACCTGGATTCTTTGTTGGTTACGGAAGCACGCTTCGAAACAACCTGAAGCTCTCTGAGTCGATTGAGGTCTTACAAAATGCGGTCGACGAATTGCCAAATTATCCAGCCCTCGATGTCTTTTTGGCGTTAACGCTCTACACGCAAGGTGACTTTAAGAACGCGTCCGAAAAACTTTTTGGTGCAGTTGCCAAGCTCGAGGGTAAACCTTTCGACGGCTATGAGAAGGCGATCAAATGGTATGTCGACAACCGCCAGACGCATCCGAAGGCGCCTGAAACGAGATAAACCCGAACGCAACTTTCGATCTCGCGTCCGAGTTATCTAAAACTTCACTTATTGAGCTTATTCCACTCGTAAAACTTGATGCGAAGAAAAATCAGGACTCCGACAAAGTTGATTCCGAAAAAGACGATGCCGATGCCGAGAATGAGTTCAGTACTCATTGTTGCCCGCAAAAAGCAGTGCGCCTGCCGCGAGAATTGATGGGACCCACAGACCTACGAAAATTCCGCGCGTGGTATCTTCGTTGTAGAAGAGGTAAATCGAGAAAAGCATCGACAGAAATGAAGCCAGCAGAATCAGAAATTTTGCCGTCCAAATCAGCTGGAATTTTTTCTTCCGCTTCAACTTCTCGATATCGTCTTCCATGGGTAAACCTCGAACCTTGAAGCTAAGCTAAACCGAGCGACCAGCGCAATTCTTCAAGTTGCCAGTTAAATTTAACGCGAACCGAGTCACGTCGAGTTCCGATTCATGAGCGCGGCCAGCTTCGACCGTTCTTCACCTAATTTTGCGAGTTCGCGGGCGACGGTCGCACGATCTGTCGCGGTTTGCTTCTGGCTGAGTTTAAATTTGGCTTGGATGTCTTGAATTTCGATTCGAAATGCAACGATGCCGTTAATCAAATTTAAAAGGTCTCGATTGGGTGTTTCGGGCAGTGTCCACCCGGTTTGAAGGTCAGCTTCGAAGTGTCTAACTGTTTTTTGCAAGAGGTCGTAGGCGCCGCCGGCGTCGTCGATAATGGTCGCGGTGCCCCGCACGTGAACCGTTGCGTAATTCCACGTCGGCACGTTGTCGGGCTCGGGTTCGTACCACGCCGGTGAAATGTACGATTGTGGCCCGTGAAACACGGCCGTCAGCATCTGGCCCTGGGCGAATTGCTTCCATTGGGGATTCGCTCGGGCACAGTGGCCGATCAGCGTTTGCCTACCTTCGAATGAATCTAGAATAAGAGGCAGGTGACTGATTGACGGCCCGTCAGAACCTTGAGTCACGACCGTAGCAAAACCGTACGTTTTTATGATTTCAAAAATCAGGGCCGAGTCATGCTGAGCGTAGTGGTGCGGCGTATACAGCGTCATTGTTTTATCCCGTGCTTGAACCAACTACCGCAAAGCCCTCAGCGAAGCGAGAATTTGCTGCTTAACCTCATCGACATGTTCGGCTGCAAGCTGCACCTGAAGGGCTTCGCGGCTTTCTTTGGCTTGAATTTGACCGAGCATCCGGGCCGCACTTCGGCGAACGGGCCATTTGTCGCTGCCAAGTTTGGTTTTCAGCGGACGAACAGAGGCTAAAGTCAGTGTCCGGGTCTTCAGTTGGGTCACAATCTCAGCTTGAACTTCATCGACATGATCATCGAGTGCTTCAATCAAGGCGTTGGTTGCCTCGAGCCCGTCAATTTTTCCGAGCAGACGTGCGGTGTTTTGGCGAACGCGCCAGTTGTCACTCGAAACTTTTTTGACGAGTGGCGCGACGTGCAAGGTCGTAAGTTTTCGCTTCATCAGTTGGGTCGTGATCGCTGACTGCACCTCGCTGACGTGGTCATCGAGGCCCGAAATCAGTGAAATTGTCGCTGAATTGTCAGAAATTTTGCCCAGCAAATTCGAGGCATCGCGACGCGCCGACCAATTGTTTGATGCCAAAATCCGAGCAAGACCTTGAACCGCGGAAGCATTGAGTGTTTTAGCTTCGAGTATCTCTCGCGCAGCGGTTTGCACCTCACCGACCGAATCATCCAGTTGCGAAATGACTTGATTGACGGCGGGCTCTGTAGCAAGTCGGCCCAGTAGAATTGCGCTTTGTTTTCGGGTTCGCCAGCTGTTGCTTTCGCTGAGAAGCTGAATCGTCGAAAAGTGTTGCTCGCCGAGCTTCATTTTGTCGCTCGCGGCTATCGCAGTTCTTTGAACGTCATCGACCGGATCATCAATTCGCGCCATGATCGAAGTTTCAACCGCTGTCGAACTTGGGGTTTTCATTAATGCGACGACTGCGATCTCGCGCAGTCGCCACGACTGACTTTCAAGCGCCTTCATGACAACAGGGCGCAGGTCAAGACGCGAAGGTTGGTCGTCGAGAACAAGAGCAGCTGCGAGCGAGTGCGGGCCCGAGGATTTTGAAATTAGAATTGAATTCGCAACTGCGACCGCTTGTTTTTTAGGTGCGCCAAGCTCACTAAGCAATAGTTCGAGAATAACAGTCTGGTAATCGCCGCGATCGGAACTCGCAATGATCTCTCGAGCATCCAAAATCGCCGACGCCAACTTCGAGTTAAACTTTTGAAGATTTCCACGCTGAACAGACGCGTTTAGAATTAGCTTGGCCATGTGATAGACCTCACGCACGTCGCGCGGCTTTTGAAGGCGCAGCCAAGCGGACTTTTCAGTTTCAACTTCAGGAGTAACAACAATCATTGTTTCGAAATTGGCGGGGTTCGAAACAAACGTTGCGAGACTTTGTGCTCCTCGCGCGGTCAGGCTGCGCGAAATCTCGATGTTTCCGACGGCGAGTTCTGGGGCTTTGAACGAACCCGTGTTTGTATTCGAGACGGGAAACTTAAAGAGAAGCGGTACCGACACGCTTCTCAGTTTGAGTTCGGTGACGAAGTAGACAAGCCCGCCGATCGTCACAAGTTGTTTCGCAGAATCGCTCGTAAAGGTTACGTCTTCGAGGCATTTTGGACCCAGTTCGCTAAGTCCACAGCTCATTAACGAATCGGCAAGTTGTTTGGCCTCGCTTGCGAACGGCTTAGAAATTCGATCTGAGATTTCAAACTTCTGCACCACCAGATTTAATTCAAATCGGCGAGCTTGCTGGTCGGCCTGCCACTCACGAAGCTGATCGCGAGATCGGTCAGACGGGGGTTGAGTATTGTCCATTGACCTGACGATCGATAATGGAAGCCAAGCCTGCCCGGGGCACGTGATCTCGAAGTATTTTTGGCGAAGGCTTCTCGCGCATCCGCGATTCCGTTCGTCGCTTAACAGCGCATCACAAAGACCCTTGGCCGCTTCGGCTTCACTTGACGCTTTGATCTCGACCTTTCCTGTGTCGCAAGACTGCTCGACGAGTTGATACGACCGGGTCGCAGTTTCAGTTGAAGACGACCGATTGGCCGCTCGCGGGTCGCCCGAACCGCCGCCGCCTTGGCCGCAAGCCGCGACGAGAAGGCCCGATGCCAGGCAGAAGCTGAGTCTTAAAACATTTGAAAACGACATGCGGCCTCCTGAATGAAACGCCTGAATGAAATGCCTGACTTCAGCGCTAAATTTGGCTCAAGCAGGCCCTAAAAAGTCACCTTTTCGGGACGAGAGCGAAATCGAAAGCGCAGGACGAAATTTCAGTTGGACGTCGCAAGACCAATGCCTGGGTCGGCAGAAGGTGTACCGATTCTGGATCGGGAGCAGAAAAATTAAGCATATTCTGCGGCGTTGTGCGTTCAAACTTG
>JALHOI010000076.1:0-4509 GCA_022843085.1 Pseudobdellovibrionaceae bacterium | reverse complement strand
TCCCGGACGCGGCAGGATGGGATCATTTCAGGCACTTGCCCGTCAGAAAAATTTGAATAATTGAGGTTATTACTATGAGAATGTTCGCAGTTATCGCGCTCGCTTTGCCCTTGTTATCGATCGTCGGCTGTCAAACAATGCCATATCAGCCCTACGCTCGCGAAGTGAAGCGTCAGCCCGGAAAAGGCGGCGAGATTGCTTTGAGAACCGAGCACCGCGACGAAGATCGCGCAAAGGCTCAGTCTATGATGGGTACAAACTGCGGATCGACGGCCATCAAGGTCTTAGAAGAAGGCGAAGTCGTTGTTGGTCAAACGACAAACTCAAATGCGACCCAGACCCGCAACCAAGGTAGCCAGGGAACCACAATCGGAACATTCCTCGGGATGCCCGTAACATCTGGGGCAACTCAGGCGAGCAACGATACAGCGATGAGCGCGACCACAACGGCTCTCAAAGAATGGAATATTAAATACGAGTGCGAGACGTCTGTTGCGTCAGGATCGATGGATCCCGCAGCTGCGCCAGTCAAATCGAAAAAAACTAAGAAGTAGATTTCATGTTCATGGCGGTTCGGCCTTGCGCCGAATCGCCCTTGATCCAACGTCGAACTCTTGGTGTTACGGCCGGGTTATCTCGCTCGATTTCAAATCTTTTTTTTACCTTAGGCCGTGAGCAATAGCTTGAGCCCAGCAACTATTTTCTGGGATGAAGTATTGAGCGGTGTTCGCATCGATTACGGCGCGCTCGGGCGCTTCGCCAATCTTCCGGCAATTTGCGGCCAAAAAATCGTACCAAACGTAGCACGTGGCTGCTTAATTAAGCTGAATTAAGCTCTTTGCGCTGTGTGACTTCCAGCTGAACTTATTCAGAAACTGTAAGTCCATTAAAACAGCGAGGTCGACAACAGTATAACCGGCTTTCGCCAAGACCTCGGCGGCGGCGGTCAGCGTGCCTCCGGTGGCCAAAACGTCATCGATGATAATGACCCGGCCTTTTCCTGGTTTCACCTCAACTGTGTCTTCGCCGTACTCGAGTTTATAGCTATGAGAATGCACGGGAGGCGGCAGCTTCCCTTTCTTCCGAACAGGTACAAAGCCCACATTGATTTCATGTGCGATTGCAGCGCCGAGAATAAATCCGCGCGACTCAATTCCTGCGATCGCATCGCAGTCGACGTCTCTGACAAGATCAGCCATCTCTTGAACCAGTTCGGGAAAAAAAGGTGAACTCAAAAGTGGCGAGATATCTTTGAAGGTCACACCAGGTTTTGGAAAGTCAGCGACGTCGTGAATAAGCGCAAGAAATTTGGGATCAAGATTTGTCATTGCTGAAAGCGTAAGGGTAGTCTCGGCCTATGTCGAGCTTAAGCGAACGTATGGCGCGAGAAACCATTGTTGAGATTGCTCGGCGTCTGCATGCGCGAGGTTGGTTGGCTGCTGCGGATGGCAACATCAGCCTGCGACTTTCAGCGGATAACATTCTTATAACACCAAGCGGTGTTCACAAAGGGTTCATAACAGTCGACGAAATCTGTCGTATCACCATCGACAACGGAGTGATCGAAGGGAAGCCAAGCACCGAGCGTCTTATGCATCTCGCGGTTTATAAAAACGCGCCAAAGGCTGTTGCTGTTGTGCACGCGCACCCTCCAGCGGCTACGGCATGGACGATCGCGTGTCCTGAGATGTCCGAACTTCCAGCGGATTGCCTTTCAGAAGTTATTTTGGCTGCCGGCCGAATTCCATTTGTCCCCTACGCACAACCGGGCACTCAACAGATGGGAGATCATCTTTTGCCTTTTCTGCCCGATTGCCGCCTCTTGATTTTGGCCCGCCACGGAGCACTTGCGTGGGGAGAATCGCTTTCCGAGGCCTATAATGGAATTGAACGTCTCGAGCACGCGAGTGTTACGCTTGCTCACGCAAAGATGATCGGTGGGTTGACGCGACTGCCGGCTGATGAGGTGACTAGACTTCGCGCGATGCGCGCCAAGATGGATGGGCGAACGCTATGAGTTCGACCTTCTCGAGCGCGACCGCTCGTCCGATTAAACTTGATTCGCTTGGTCTTCGTTTTAAAACCCGCATTGATGCAGCTGTGCTTGAAGTTCTTGATCAGCGGCTACTTCCTGACCGAGAAGAGTGGGTCACGGTCGAATCAGCCGCCAAGATGGTTGAGCTGATAAAGGCGCTGGCCGTTCGCGGTGCGCCCTTGATCGGAGTCGCGGCCGCGCTTGCGCTGGTTATTGAAGAATCGAAGCTAGCTTTAGACACCGACAGCGTCGATGTAAAAAAAATCGCAAAGTTGAAAAGTGCTGCTGGTGAATTGCGGGCGGCACGCCCGACCGCAGTCAATCTGATGTGGTCGATGGATCGCATGCTGAGGGCGCTTTCGGCCTCGAAGTCGATGCTGAGCGAGGCGGTTGCAATCTTTAACGAAGATGTTGAAATGTGCGAACGCATGGGCGACCACGGTTCGCCGCTGATCAAAGACGGCGATGGCGTACTCACGATCTGTAACACGGGGGGCCTCGCGACAGTCGGTATAGGAACTGCCTTCGCAGTTTTGCGAAAGGCGCACGAACGGGGGGTCAAGCTTCACGTCTACGCGTGCGAAACTCGACCACTGTTGCAAGGTGGTCGACTCACCACCTGGGAGCTCGAGAAGGGCGCTATCCCTCACACTTTGATTACCGATAGCATGGCCGCCACACTGATGCGGCAGGGGAAAATTCAAAGTGTTGTGACCGGCGTCGATCGACTATCCGCGCGCGGCGACTTTGCAAACAAGATCGGTACCTACTCGCTCGCCGTGTTGGCTAAGCATCATGGGATTCCGTTTTACCCGGTAGCTCCGACGTCGACAGTCGACGCCAGCTGCGCTGACGGCTCGGCGATCGAGATCGAGCAGCGATCTGCCGATGAAGTCCGCGGATTCGTGAGTCCAGCTCAACAGATAAGGTGGGCACCGGCCGACGTTGAGGTCTACAACCCTTCATTCGATGTGACGCCGGCGGAACTTGTAACGAAGTTCGTCCTTGATCAAGGCGTGATGTCACCCGATGAATTTCGAATCGCTGTGAAGAGAGGTTTGTAATGTGGGCCGTAATTGGTGGTTCTGGGTTCGAAAGTTTTGAGGGCGTAACAGAAATTCGCGCGCTCGATCGTTCGACCCCGTTTGGTGACGCCTCAAGCGGCTTGAGACTCATCGAATTCAGCGGTCGCGAAATCATTTTTCTCTCGCGCCACGGCCGACATCATGAATTGACCCCGAGCGAGGTCAATTACCGCGCGAATATTTTTGCTCTTAAAAAGCACGGTGTGCGGAAAGTCATTTCGGTTTCGGCTGTCGGCAGTTTGCAAAAAGAGCTTGCTCCCGGTGACCTTGTTGTTGCCAGCCAATACATCGATCGAACCAAGGGCATTCGCTCGCACACTTTTCTCGGCGGCGGCCTCGTTGGGCATGTCTCTTTAGCAAAACCCGTCTGGGCCGCGGCGGCTCGAGCGATTCGAAAGCTTGCGGGCGAGAGAGCTCCGCTTGAAAAAACGCCGAGTCTCGATTTCAAAATTCACTTCGATAAGACTTATGTGTGCATCGAAGGCCCGTATTTTTCGACTCAGGCCGAGTCGATCAGTTATCGTCAGATGGGAGCGCACATCATCGGTATGACGAACTTTCCCGAGTTTGCTCTCGCGCGAGAAGCCGGTCTCTGTTACGTGCCTTGTTGTTTCGTGACCGACTACGACTGTTGGGACGACACTATCGAACACGTCACTCTTCAAGCCGTTTTAGAAACGATGAAGCAGAACAACAAAAAAGCAGTGAACTTAATCAGAGAAATTTTAAAATCAGATCCGGCAGAAGAGATCGAATCAAGAGGAGGCGGCCTGAAAAGCAGCCTGATGACACCTCTCGAGTCGATCGACCCAATTCGCCGCGAGTGGCTTGAAATTCTGTTTCAGTAGGTGCCAGGCCCTGTTTCTGGCCGCGCCGCGGCCAGAAACAGGGCCTGGCACCTAAATTCCGATTCTCTCGGTGCGCCGGACATCGGGCTTTAAGTAGCTCGCTGGAAGGTGGGCTTGAATCGCCTTTGCGATCGCATTGAGCGTCGCCTTGCGTTTGTAGACCCGTGAATACACGAGGCTGACCTCTCGGGTTGGTACCGGCGTAGAAAATTCGCGAACCTGTTTTGTCCGCCTCGCGGATTCGATATCCGCCACAGCGAGAGCCGGTAGCAGCGTATAGCCGCCGCTGAGATCGACCATCTTTCTTAATGTCTCGAGGCTGCCGCTCTCGAAGAAAGCGCGACCGGCGTTTTTTCGCCGTCGTCGGTCACCGCAAACTTTTAGTGCCTGGTCACGAAAACAGTGACCTTCAGAGAGCAGCCAAAGATCGCCGATGTTCAAGTCGTCGGCGTTGATGATCTTTTTTTTGGCAAGCTCGTGTTCGGGCGAAACATAAAGGCAGAACGGTTCGTAAAAAAGTGGACGCTCAACAATGTGGCTG
>JALHOI010000075.1:3624-9942 GCA_022843085.1 Pseudobdellovibrionaceae bacterium | reverse complement strand
ATCCCCCGAGCGAAAACTGGTCCCCGGAGCGAAAACTGGTCCCCGGAGCGAAAAGTGGTGGAGAGGGCAGGATTCGAACCTGCGAAGGCAGAGCCAGAAGATTTACAGTCTTCCCCCGTTGGCCACTTGGGTACCTCTCCGCTCTAGCCCAAAGCTTTACGGCTTCTACGCTTCAAACGATACCGACCCGCGGAATGCATCGATCTCTCGTTCAGACCAGACTCGCTTCTGATCGCTCGCGTTTGCTCGTCACCGACCGTTTTTTCCGATCCACTATCAGCCGAGGAAGCCTCGGAGGAGAAATGGAGCTGGTTATGGGACTCGAACCCGCAACCTGCTGATTACAAATCAGCTGCTCTACCAATTGAGCTAAACCAGCGAAAAACGAGCGGCGAAAGCAAACGTTCACAAATTCAAAAAACGTATCAAGCCGATGAACGAACGACCATTTAGAGGACCTTGAAGAACCGAGTCAAAGACTTTCCGCGCGGGGGACCATCTTGTCGATCATGTTCGCGATTCGGTCGGCCGAGCGAGAAAATCTCTGCTCTTAACTTGAGCAAGCTTCGCTTTGCTACGCTCTACAGAAATGAACTGGCGTCAGCAAGCCGGACCATCAGTTTAGGACGCCGAATGGGGAGCTTGAGAGGCAAGACCGTGCTGCCGCGCAGATTCATAAAGCGCCATCGAGGCCGAAACTGCAGCGTTGAAGCTTGAACCTCCCGGAACCTGGGGCAACTTGACAAGCTCGTCGCAGGCGCGCTCGACCGAGACCCTAAGGCCGGATGATTCGGATCCGATGACCCAGACCAGTTTTTCGGGCAGCCTAAATTCCCAGGGAAATCCGGTGCCCTTTTCTGCGAGTCCGAAAATCCAGAAGCCAGCCTCTCGCAGCAATTCAAGCTCGCGAGGAAGATTGGAACAAATTTCGACCGGTACATGTTCGGCACCACCACTTGCCACCTTTGCTGCTGCGGTCGTGAGGGACACGCTGCGGTCTTGCGGCAGCAAAACACCCTTTGCACCGAGCAACCAAGCCGACCGCAAAATAGCGCCGAGGTTTGTGGGATCTTCGATTCCGTCGCAGGCGATCAAAACACAACGAGGTAGATCCTTCACATCGTTCAACTTGAACGTCGGTGTCTCATTGAGGATGGCGGCTGTGCCTTGGTGACCCGACCCAATCGCATCGAGCTCGCCGGCTGTTAAAGGTTTGATTTCAACTTTTGAAGCCTCTGCAAGATCGGCCAATTCTTTGAGCTGCGGCGCTCGCAGATAGTCTTCACGAAGCCCTAGGCGTTTGACGGCGTGAGGCCTGATTTTTAGAGCCTCGCGAACCGAATGGATACCGAGGGAAAGTCGCTCTTTGCCGTTCAATTGAAAAGCCGGGCTCATCTTCTTCGAAGCTGAACGCGGCGGATTTTGAACGGGACGATGAATCGCCGAAGAAGCAGCAGCCTTGGCTGGCAACGCACGCCCCTTTTGGAAGTTCGAACTTGCACGACCGGCGTCTTTCTTTGCAGGTTTTCGAATTGAACGTTTCATCGTTGAATGCTCGCCTGGCTAAATTCGTTTAAAATCGCGATCGCGGCAACTCGAGGTTCGCTCGCCGACAATATTGGACGTCCGACAACGAGCGCGTTTGCTCCTGCCTTCGCTGCGAGAGCTGGTGTTTCAACGCGAATTTGGTCGCCAATAGCAGAGCCCGCAGGCCGAATTCCCGGTGTCACGAGAAATGCGTCAGGGAAAAGCCCACGCATTCGCGCGGCCTCGCGAGAAGAACAGACAAAGGATTTTAAACCCGATGCATAGGCTTCGTCCGCAAGCCCCTCGACGAGCCGTTCAAGATTGCGATCTCGCAAGCCAAAGGGCAGCGTGTTGTCTGAAAAACTTGTCAGCACCGTGACGCAAAGAATTCGGAACGGTCGTTCACGCTGAAGCTCGGCCTCGAGCGTCGCCATTTTGGCGAGCGCTTCGGGTCCTGCAAGCGCGTGAATTGTTGTGTACTGAGCGCCGGTGTCGAAAGCTGTTCGAACCGCGGCCTCCATGGTCGACGGGATGTCGAAGTGCTTACAGTCGACAAAAACCGGGCTGTGCTTGGCCATCAGCGCAACCAAACGTCGCCCTTCTCGCATCATAAGGCGCGGACCAAGTTTCATGCCGATTCCCGTATCGCGCAGACTCTCGGCGAGTCTCTCGGCGTGAGCGACGTCGTCGACATCGAGCGCGAGAAAAAGTCGGGGTTCGGTAGCGCCCGGGTTCACGCGTTTTTTCCTGACCGAATCGCTTTGAAAAGTGCCGCGATTTTCTCAGTCGCCTCTTCCGCTTTGACTTTGTCGACCGTTTTAGTTTTTCGCGTGACAAGTTCGACGATGCCTTCTTTTAAACCTCGTGCACCAATATTCACCCGGACCGGCATACCCAGCAGGTCTGCGTCTTTGAATTTAACTCCAGCTCGTTCAGACCGATCATCGAGCAGAACGTCGAACCCGTGACTTTCAAGATCGCGATACAGAACTTCAGCCGATTGGCGAACTTCTTCTTGGTCGGGATCTAGCACAGCAATGTGGACATCAAACGGCGCAATACCGTGAGGCCAGACAATTCCGTCCGCGTCGTGCGATTGTTCAATCGCCGCCTGAACCGTGCGCGAAACTCCGATTCCGTAGCAACCCATCTCGATCGGCGTCGGCGTACCCTCGGCCGTCAGGTAAGTTGCGTGCATGGCTTTTGAGTACTTGGTCCCGAGGTAAAAGACGTGGCCGACTTCGATTCCGCGAAACGACTTGTAGGCACCCGTGCGACCTACTTTGGCGCACGTCGGACATGCCATTCCCGTTTTAGCCAAACGAAGGTCGGCTGACTTTGTCGCCTTAAAGTCGCGGTCGAAGTTTACGTTTCTAAAATGCTCCGCATCTTTGTTGGCGCCGACGACGAAGTTTGAAAAGTGCTGAATCGCCGTATCGATGTAAACCGGAAACTTAAGGCCGACCGGACCACAGCTTCCTGGCCAAGCCCCTGTCGCGTCTTTGACTTCTTGGTCCGTCAGCATCAGCGGCGGATTCGACATTCCCAGCGCATTTTTAAGTTTCACGGGGTTAACTTCATCGTCGCCGGCGAGACAGACCGCAACGGGCTTCACCGATTTATCGGCGGGATCGGCCCCTTCATTCATCGAGAAGAACATTGTTTTCACAAGCTGATTTTCAGGAATACCTAGCGACTTCGAAAGTGTGCCGATTGACTTTAAGCCTTTTGTTTCAAACGCTTCCATCGGCAAAAGTGGTGGCTTCGTCGTCGCCATTTTCGGCGAACTTACACTTTTCGCTGGAGCCACTTCTACGTTTGCGGCAAAGTCACAAGTGTCGCAAACCATTAAGTGATCTTCGCCGGCCTCAGCGAGTACTTGAAACTCGTGGGTCTTGCTTCCGCCGATATTACCTGCGTCGGCTTCTACGATTCGAAAGTCGAGCCCGAGCCGAGTAAAGATCGCCTTGTAGGCGTCATACATTAAGTCATAGTTGATGAGTGCGCCTTTTTCATCGGCGTCGAACGAGTACGCGTCTTTCATGATAAACTCGCGACCGCGCATCAGCCCGAACCGTGGACGAATCTCGTCTCGATACTTCGTTTGAATTTGATAGAGGTTGGCCGGTAGATCACGATACGACTTAATGTCGTTCCGGACGTAGTCGGTTATGACCTCTTCGTGGGTTGCACCCAAACAGAAATCATGACCATTTCGATTTTTAAATTTTAGTAGGCCGTCACCCATCTCTTTCCAACGATTCGTCTCTTGCCAAAGTTCAGCGGGCTGAACCATCGGCATCAGAACTTCTTGCGCACCCCGTTTGTTCAACTCTTCGCGGATGATTCGCTCAAGCTTGCGAATCGATCGCAATGCGAGATTGCCGTAGGTGTAGAGGCCAGGCCCGACCTTCTTTATCATCCCCGCACGAGACATCAATTTGTGGCTGGGAATTTCGGCATCGTTCGGCGCATCTTTAAGTGTAAACAGGTGAGCTTTGGACCAACGCATTAGACGATCTCCTCAACATCGATACCGTAACCTTTGATTTTGCGATGTAAATAGCTGCGCTCGAGTCCGATCGATTCGGCCGTCTTCGAGATGTTGCCTTTGTTTTCTGAGATTTTTCTTAAAAGATATTCTTTCTCAAACTTTGCGCGCGCTTCGCGGAAATTATCGATTTCGTCGACGCCACCACCGCCGCTTCCTGACAGGCTCGAGAGGCCTGCGAATCGAAGATCATGAACGTCAACAAACTCGCTTGGCGTTAAGATATAAACCCGTTCGATAAAGTTCCGCAGCTCGCGAACGTTGCCAGGCCACGGGTGGGCAACAAGCTTCGCAAGAGCATCATCTGAAAATTGCTTCAGTCGAAATCCACCATCGCGCGCGAACAGTTCGCTAAAATGTTGAACGAGCGCCGGAATGTCTGAAATCCGTTCGCGAAGCGACGGAACATGGCACGGGATGACATTCAATCTGTAGTAAAGGTCTTCGCGAAAACGACCCTCTTTAATTTCGACCTCGAGATTTTTATTCGTCGCAGCGATAACCCGCACATCGACTTCGATGGCTTCTTCGCTTCCCACACGCGTGAAACGCTTTTCCTGAAGAATTCGAAGAATTTTCGCCTGAGTTTTTAAACTCATGTCGCCGATTTCATCGAGAAAGATCGTTCCCCCATTTGCGTGGTCGAACTTACCTTTTCGCGCGCGCTCGGCTCCGGTAAAGGCGCCTTTTTCATGGCCGAAAAGCTCACTCTCGATCAAATCTTCAGGTATAGCGGCACAATTCACGTCGACAAAGGGCCGCGAGGCTCGCGAACTCAAATAATGGATATTCTGGGCGACTAACTCTTTTCCGGTTCCGTTTTCACCGGTGATCAAGACCCAAGAGTTCGAGGCGGCCACACGAGCGATCAGCTGCTTTAAACCCATCATAGTCGTCGCTTCGCCTACAATCGCTATGTTTTTGCGAAGTTTGTTGAGTAGCGCATTTTTCTCACCGCGCTCGCTCTGGACCTGAAGAATATTTTTGGCGAGGATCAGTATCCGATCGATCGAGAGCGGCTTTTCAACAAAGTCCCACGCCCCGAGCTTGACTGCCTTTACGGCAGTTTCGATCGTGCCGTGACCCGACATCATCACAAATTCGCAAAAGTTCGACTTCGGCCGAGCTTCTTTCAGCACATCGAGGCCGTCCATCGAACCCGGCATCCAAATGTCGAGATAAACGATCGAGGGTCGAAACTCTTCAAGCATTCGAAGCCCTTCGTCACCCGAACGAGCACTTCGCACGTCGTAACCTTCGTCTATGAGGCTCGCCGACAGTGTTTCGCGAATAGCCGACTCGTCATCAATGACTAAGATTTTTGCGCCGGGAATCGGTGTGGTCACGTCGTATCCTTTCGGGAACATCACTTTTCAGTATAGAAAGTGAACGTAGCACCTAGCTAGTGATTGGCCAAGCGGTTGGTCGCCGACGCATCGAGGTCGGCGACCGGGAGTTCGACGAGGATACGCGTACCTTGAGGCTCATTCGGAAGTGCACGTATGAAGCCATTATGATCCTCAACAATCCGGCGTACAATTGCGAGACCAAGACCTGTTCCGCTCTCTTTGGTTGAAAAATAGGGCTCAAAGACGCGGTCGCGGTCAGACAGTGGAATACCACTGCCGTTGTCGTTGATCGAAACGCGAACAAGCTTGAGCAGACTGTCGTACTGCGTGCGAATCATGATCCGCGGCTCGGGAACGTCGCTGACGGCTGCAACGGCATTGTCCAAAAGGTTGATCAACACACGTTTGATTTGGTCGGGATCAAATCGGAACTCGGGAAGTCCCGAATCTTGATCGACCGTGAACTGCAGGTCAGGACGATTTTCCTGGTGGCCATGCGCTTCTCGAAACAGATTTGCAGCTTCTTCAACCACTTTCGCAAGTGAGGCCGAAACCGGACGAGTTTGTGGCATGCGCGCGAAGTTCGAAAACTCATTTACAAGTCGTTTGAGGTCGTCGGTTTGCCGTATAATCATGCCGATACAAGATGAAAAAGCCGGATCTTGAATTTGAGCCCCAAACTTTTTTTCCAGTCGCTGAGCCGAAAGTTTAATGGGTGTCAGTGGATTCTTAATTTCGTGGGCAATTCGGCGCGCAACTTCAGTCCACGCGGCTGCGCGTTGAGCGTTCTGAAGCATCGTCAAATCGTCGAAGACCAAAACCTTTCCGAGCTCTTGCCCCCGGTCGTCTTGGAGCAGCGCCAGATTCATTTGAAGCGGAATTGATCGGCCG
>JALHOI010000075.1:0-3614 GCA_022843085.1 Pseudobdellovibrionaceae bacterium | reverse complement strand
GCGCAGCTCGCGTTCGAAATTGACAAAGCCATGTGAACGCATCTGAGCCAGTAGTTCTTGAAATACAGCGTAATACTCGCCGGTCAGGACGTCACGAACGGACCGGCCCACATATTTTTCAGCATCAATCGAAAGCAGCTGAGCCGCATGCTGATTGATGGTCGTTATTCGTTCTTCTTGGTCGACCGAAACGACTCCAGTCGTCACGTGGGACAACACGACTTGCACGTAGCGGCTGTGCTCATCGAGCTGTTCGAGAGTGTTTGTCAGATTTTTATTCGCTTCAAGAACCTCTCGCTTGGAACGATCAAGATGGCCGACCATCTGATTGAAACTGGCAACGAGATGATTCACCTCTTTTGAACCTGATAAAATGCCGACGGGTTGGTAATCACCCCTGGCAATTCGTCGGGTGGCCGACCCCAAGAGTTCGAGAGGAATTGAAAGTTCACGTGCGAGATGAAAACCAAACCACGTCGCACACAGAAGAATTACGAGCGTCATGAGAGACAAAATAACCAGGTAAATAGACTTAATTGGGTATTCGAGCGGATTAACGTTTCTAAATTCTTCGTGGGCCGCAGAAATGTCGTCAATCTTTGAGATCAACGAAATCGGTATAAAAGTGGATACTACCAGAGCGCCGCGCTCTTTTTTACGGTCGACCGGAACAATAATACGGACGAGATTTCCCTCGCCGAAATGATGGATCGTGCTCGATTCGGACCGTGCCGAAATTCCATTCTTTAAAAATTCAAGGGAAACCGGGGGAATTTGCGGAATCGCCTCATCGGACGACAGAGAGACGACTCGCGCCGCGAAGAGACCGGGATAATATTCAACCGAGTCCAAATTGAATCGAACGCGAGCCGCATCCACGACACGAGCGACCGGTTTTCCGGCTTCACGCTTGAGATCGCCCGCAATTATTTTCGCGAAGTGAAAATTCTTTTTCTTCGATGAAAATACGTATTCCTGATTCACCTCAAGCGAATTTTTCAAGACTGAAGCCATACGGACTGAAAACCACTTATCGAAGCTCGAATTTATGTAGAAAACTGAAACCAAAAACATCAAGGCTGTCGGCACTGACGCGAACGCAACGAACGCCGCGATGAGTTTGCCCTTGAGAGAACTGCCGACGATTTTTCCGCTGCTTTCAACAAAAACTTTTACGACATTTCGGAAAATCAGAAAGAAAAGAAGTAACAGCAGAATAATGTTAAAGTTGACGAGACCGAAAAAAAAGATCGAGTGAACGAATGGCAGCTGCTGGCTGATGCCCAAAAGCTTAAATTCGACCAGCGTAAGAATGACGAAGAGAATAGAAAGACCGACGATGAGCGCGATCTCTCGTTTTCGTTTTTTGAATTCTTTCGGCGCAAGCTGATTCAGCAGCATCGATTCACTACTTCTTTCGGGCTATGACCTTTAGCAAGTTCACCATTTCGACGGCAGCTTCGGCGGCCTCTTCGCCCTTGTGGCCGTGGTGGCCACCGACGCGATCGATCGCTTGATATAAATTTTCAGTCGTCAGAACGCCAAATACAACCGGCTTGCCGGTTTCAAGCTGAAGGTGGGTCAGCCCCGTGTCAACCGAGTGCACGACCGATTCGTAATGTGTCGTTTCGCCTCGAATCACGCACCCGAGGGCGATAACCGCATCACAGCCCGACCTAAGTAAAGCCCTCGCGGCCGAAGTGATTTCCACAGCGCCAGGAACGCTAGCGATACGGATGTCTTTCGCGTCGACGCCAAGTTGTTTAAGAACCCGCAGCGCGCCTTCTTCAAGCTTGAGTGTTACCTCGCTGTTGAAGCGTGCCGTGACAATACCAATTTTCATTTTCGTACCGTCGAGAGCTCCACGCAATCGGTTGACGTGATCGTCTAATTTTTTTGATTGTGCGGCGTCTCTCTTCTTTTGATCGGCCGTTCTTTTCACAGTGGCTCATCCTCAACTGCGGTATAAACGTGACCCATCTTTTCTTTTTTGACCCTCAGATAGGCCGCGTTGTTTGCATGGGGTTCGACGACCAACGGGACTCGGCCGATGACCTCGATTCCGTAAGCGCCTAGACCGACACGTTTGGCTGGATTATTTGTTAAGAGGCGAACTTTTCCTAAGCCGAGAGCGCGCAAAATCTGCGCGCCTATACCGTAGTCTCGCGCGTCGGGTGGAAAGCCAAGATGGACGTTGGCCTCAACCGTATCAAGCCCGTTGTCTTGAAGAGCGTACGCTCGAATTTTATTGATAAGTCCTATGCCGCGACCCTCTTGTCGAAGGTATAAAATCACGCCACGGCCTTCATTCGTAATCATCTCCATCGCCTTGTGAAGTTGGGGACCACAATCGCAACGAGTGCTGCCAAAGACATCGCCGGTCATGCACTCCGAATGCACACGCACCATACAGGGCACGCCCGCCGCGATGTCGCCGAGCTGTAAAACGAGATGTTCAGTGCCATCAAGCAAACTGCGAAATGCACGAACTTGAAATTCCTCACCGAATCGATTCGGCAACTTTGCTTGCGCAACTTCTTCGACCAGAGATTCATGTTCGAGACGGTAGCGAATCAAATCAACGATCGTACCGATTTTGAGATCATGTTTCCTTGCGAACTCACGCAAATCTCCGACTCGAGCCATCGTACCGTCGTCATTCATGACTTCGCAAATGACGGCGGCCGGAGAAAGGCCTGCAAGTCGACAGAGATCGATACTACCCTCTGTGTGCCCGGCTCGCTTCAGAACACCACCGGCCTTCGCACGAATCGGAAAAATATGCCCTGGCGTAATCACATCGCTCGGTTTTGCATCGAGCCGGCTTGCAACGCGAATCGTGTGCGCGCGATCGGCGGCGCTGATTCCTGTGCTGATACCTTTCGATGCTTCGATGCTGACCGTGAAAGCCGTTTTGTTGGGGGAATGATTTGCGTCGTCGCTCACCATTTGCGGAATTTGCAGCTGTTCGATCTGCTCGTGAGTTAGTGACAGGCACACGAGTCCGCGGGCCTCTTTGACCATGAAGTTGATCGCCGTCGGTGTGACAAAGTCGGCTGCCAACACTAAGTCGCCCTCGTTTTCGCGGTCTTCATCGTCAATCAGAACGACCATTTTACCCGAACGAATATCGTGAATGAGCTCTTCGATTCTATTCATTACAGGATCTCTTTCTTCGCGGCGAGGCCGTTTTGTTCTTTAGAGTGTAAGTAGCCTTCAACCATTTGCGAAATCGACCGTGCGAACATATCAACTTCAATATTCACAAAATCTCCAACCCGAAGTTGGCCAAGATTTGTGCGCAGCAAGGTCTCAGGAATCAGACAGTGTGACGCAATTCCGCCTTCGACAGAATTAACCGTGAGGCTGACTCCATTCACGGCCCAGCTGCCCTTCTTCCAAACGAGAGAGCGATGGGCGTCTGGAATTTCGACATCAATCATTCGCGTGTCACCGACATCTTCAACCCGGGTCACCCGCGCCGCCGCATCGACATGGCCCGACACCATGTGACCATGGATTCTATCGCCCAGCTTCAGACTTCTTTCGAGATTTACAATTCGGCCGACAAGCCCCGCGGCCCCCCGGCGGTCCCGCGTCGGCCGCCGGGTTGT
>JALHOI010000074.1 GCA_022843085.1 Pseudobdellovibrionaceae bacterium | reverse complement strand
GCTCTTCCGATCTCTGCGGCTCTGGTTTTCAGGTCGCGCAACTCGAGTCTGAAAGTCTTGTCGACCTTAGTGCGGGCATGGAAGTGCCGATTACAATTGTCGATAACAAGAATGCTATCGTGACATCGGCGACAGAATTGATTGTCGATGAAGAATACCGCATCACGATTGATAAAGTTCGCATTCCTGTTGGCGCCGTCGTGACCTGGAATTCGTCTGTCACACCTGGGGGTGGAGTCCACGTGCACCCGGGGCTGACTCCGCGACAGGGTGAACTGCACTGTGAAGCACCCGGTATTATCACGGTGTCCGTCACGATCGAAAGTGGAGGACAGACTTTCAACTCAGTTCCTCGCGTGCTGTCTTGTATTCCGCCTCTGATAGTTGAACCTGCTCCGACCCCGGCGCCGGGCGCAGAGATTGTGACTTTCAGAATTCCAGCTGGAACGAATCAAGGTCCGTGGAATACGCTTGCAACGACCGTGACGGTATTCGTTGGCCAAACGTTGAGAATCATTAACGACGATTCGATTCGACATCGATTGCACACAAACAACGCGCCTTGCAATCACCAGAATAACGATTCTCAGCCCGGTGCAACTTTCGATTGCGTCGTTGTTCGGCCGGTGAACGCTTCAAGCGGTTCGACTTACGATCACAACATCGGAACTGCGGCCAGATTCTACGTCACTGCCATCGACGGTCGAGCGCTTTACGCTACAAATTGTCAAAGTTGCCACGGTGCCATCGCGACTTCGGAACATCGCAACGCAACAGCCGCCATGATTCGCACCCAAATCAACACGAGACCCGAGATGATGAATCTCAATCTGACAGACGACCAATTGCGAGCGATCTCGTACTCGCTAAGTCGTTAGTCGGGTTGTTGTGGCGAGAGTTTGAAGGTTCTAGCGCGACGCGCTTGGCAGCGCGAGGTACAGGCCCTGCTTCTCCAGCAGGTAGGGCAGGGTTACATTCTTTTCCCTACATATCGGTGCGGCACTGCTTTGGAGTGTTACCGAAACGAGCTTCGACTTGCGATAAATCAAGTCGATACCGCAATCTTGGTTGCCGATGCGGAAAGACGTTACAAGCTTCGTAGCACCGTTGCGAGCTGCGATGTGCGCTTGGAAATTTGGATTCCAAAAGACTCCTAACCGATAGAGCTCGGCAAACTCGGCCAGCTTGCGGTTAGGTACGAAATAGCGAGCGGTGTGAATTGAGAACGCACAGTTTCCCTGTTTGTTGATCCCGTGCACAATGTTTTGCACAGCTGCTGGAACTTCCATCAGCGTGACTTCATCCCAGCACGTCGAAACCTTGCAACTTCTGAGATTGGCGACTTGCGCAGCTGCGTTGCACTTCGGAACTTGAAATCCAAGCGGCGCGACAAGCTCGACCGGTACGACGTTAGGAAGATTGTTTTTCGTTCGGGCCGCTATTTCGTCTTTTAGCCCTTTTATAAGGGTCGGCGGGTATCCACCCATGACGGGGCTCGGTTTCGGCGTCGCAAGGAGCGGCTGTGTTTGTTGGGCGCGAGCAGCCGAAGTGACGATCGTCGTGACGGCCAGACTTAAGACGAGTGCGAAGAAACGAGAGGGCACCATCTTGGTATCTAATCACGAGCCCGATCCAATTCTCAAATTCAATCGCGATGGCCGGCGTGGCATCACGGTCGTCACTGACACGAGATCAGCGCTGTGCTAACCTAGCTCGATGTCGATTGAAACAGAGGCAGAATTGGCCGGGCTCAGACGAATTGGGCGTATTGTAGCGAATTGCCTGCAGCTCATGGGCAAGGCCCTAGAGCCTGGGGTAACGACGCGAGAACTTGACGAGATCGGTCGAAACTTTTTGGAACTTCACGGCGCACGTTCGGCACCACGATTGACCTACAACTTTCCGGGAACCACCTGCATCAGCGTCAACGAAGAGGCAGCCCACGGCTTGCCGGGTGAACGAAAGTTGCAGGCGGCCGATCTCGTCAATATTGATGTCTCGGCCGAGCTCGACGGTTTCTTTGCGGATACTGGCGGATCGTTTGTGATTCCACCTCATTCTGATCTGAAGCTGAAACTGTGCGCAGCGACGAAGCGAGCGCTCGAAAGCGCCATGAATGAGGCGCGCGCGGGAAAATTTTTAAGCGGCATCGGCCGCGCCATAGAGCGCGAAGCGAAGCGCAGCGGTTTTACGGTCATCGAAAATCTTGGAAGCCACGGTGTCGGCCGAGCCTTACATGAAGAACCTGGCTTCATACCGGGATATTTCGACCCGAACGATAAACGAATTCTCAAGTTAAATCAGGTCATCACAATTGAACCGTTTCTTTCCACCGGTGCCAGACAGGTCTTCGAAGTCGGAGACGGGTGGACGCTCGCGACGGCTGCGCGCCATCTGACGGCTCAGTACGAGCACACGATGGTCATAACCAATGGCCGGCCGCTAATTATGACATTGCCCGCATAGCTGACTCAGAGGCCTCTTGGCCTAAGAAGCTTCGCGGGCTGCCATCTGACGTTTCAATTCAGCCGCAGCTGCCGCGTATCCGCCTCCGGCTCCGTCGATGAAATGCATATGATTTTCGAAACTAAAAACCATGCAGGTCATTAACGCTTCGTCAGAAAGATTGAGCCCGTAGAAGAGTTCGTCGTTTCCGCGGCGACCTTCTAGGTACAGGCGAAGTGCGTCGGCTTGCTGTGGTGTGCAATCCAAAACCATGCGCAAAGAATTATCAAACTTTCGGTAGTCAGAATTGCTGATGACTTCGCTGAGGTATTTTTGAGGGTTGAAATCGCCCGCGGGTTTATTTCGTTTAATGAAAATATAAGCAAGACTCATGACCATTGTTCCGCGAATCATAAACATCAGGCGGGCGAAAGCGTTTTTGGTGGCCATGTGAACTTTGAGCTCTGTCTTTAACAAGCTCGGAGAAACGGTGACTGAAAGACTTGGCAGGCTGACCGGATTGATACTTTCGCGGCCCATGATGTCGTCGATGGCAGACAAAATATCTGAATAAATCCCGCGCGCTTGGGCTGGGCCACCCTTGGCGACGGCGATGACGGTCGCGGTGACTCCGCGCTGAGCTTTGAGGGGATTCCAGCGACACTCGAGACCGTTGAAGACTTTATCTTCGGGCGGAACGGGCGGATATTTCGCAGCAAGAGCGGCTGCTTCTTTCGGGTCTTTTAACATCGCTTCCGCAACCCGAAGCCCATCGCCGCGAAACATCGCGAGGCGAACTTGCGACGACAACGTGAACTTCGCGACCTTGACTTCGCCGCCGGCTGCACGCAAATCCCCAACACCAAACGAACCGATTCGCAAATCCATCTGAAAGCTTTTTTGAGCAATCCACCGGCACATTTTTAGCGACTCAAGAACCGCCGCTTCGATATTGGGTGGTACTGCCATCGTGGCGCCGTCGCCGCCGAAAACGTAGGGAAAGTTAACACCGCCGGCCGAGTTAATCGCGCCGACAATCGAAGTCGCGCCGATGACGTTGACGTCTTTGTAGCGGCCCGCCGCAATGGCCGCCGTCGATCCGGGAATGTCCGTTATGATCAGACGCCACTCATCGGGGACCGCCCGAAACAACTCATCTTGCACAACTTTTTGAAAGTCCGTAAACGGCGCCAGATCCTGATAAAAATTGTCCACAGCTTTCTCCCGAAGACTCAAGCTTGCGGGCAACAGGGCTCGGTGTCACGGAAAGGTGCCAGGCCCTCTTCCTTCTTGCGCCGCAAGAAGGAAGAGGGCCTGGCACCTTTCGAAGCCCTCGACCTAAATCGCGGAGCTTCCCGAATTGCACCGATTTGACATCGGCTGCTCTGGGATTTTCAATTAAGTCATACTTTAGAAAAAGGACGATGTTATGACGGTTCGAAAGATTGCAATCATTGGAGCGACGGGAATGCTGGGCCAGCCCGTGGCCAAAATGCTCATCGCTTCGGGTTTTCAGGTTCGGGCACTCGTTCGAGACGTAGAAAAAGCGAGGCGTCTGCTTCCGGCAGAAATTGAACTTGTGCAGGCCGATCTAAAAAATCCTGTCAGTCTCGAGAGTGGAATATCGGGTTGCGAGGGGCTCTACCTAAACCTGCAAATCGATCAAGAGAGCCGCGAATCGGACTGGGCGGCTGAACGCGAAGGTATCGACAACGCGCTAGCGGCAGCGAAGAAGCAAGGCGTTCACCATGTCGCTTACCTGTCATCGATAATTAAAGACGACCCCCAATCGGCCGACTGGTGGGTCTACAAAGCAAAGGTCTCGGCCGCCGACAAAGTTAAAAACTCGGGCATCCCTTGGACAGTGTTTTGCCCCTCTTGCTTCATGGAGAATTTGTCGCATCTACAAATTGAAAACGGCAAGCTCATGGCGATTTCGGGCACCGGAAACAAAAATTATTGGATTTCAGGAAACGACTATGGCCGGATGGTGGCCGCAGCGTTTCGAAACGAAGTCGCCAGAAATAAAGAGTATTGGATTCAGGGCCCAGAGGGTTATGACACGGGCGAAGCCTCTAACGTTTTTCTCAAAAACTACAGCAAACAGTCTCTCAAGCTTCAGGCCGCGCCTCTCGGCATGTTGAAGGTTATCTCTTTGTTCACCGGCCCAAAGATGCGTTACATGGTTAAGATTATGAATTCGGTCACGCGAATGCCCGAACCATTTAAAGGCGAGGCCGCCTGGAATGACCTTCACAAACCGGCTGAAACCATCGCCAGCTACGCGAAACGAATTTCAGTTTGAGTTCGTAATTTATATATGAGGACATATTTGTCCTCAGTTTGAGGACGCTTTAGTAGTCTCTCAGCGTGGCTTGTGATTTAACACGCCCATGGATTTAAGAACCCATCTCAAAAGAGAATATGTCGAACGCAAACGCCGGAACGCGAACTACTCGCTCCGTGCTTTTGCGAAGGCGTTGGATCTTGACCAGTCTCTTCTTTCAAAAATTCTGCGTGGTGTGCGCGAGCCGACTTCAGACACCGTAATTAAGGTTAGCCAGCGATTGGGCGTGCGCCCTACAAAGCTGAAGACACGAAAAAAATCCGCTTACAGCGCGCTGCAAATCGAAGCGACTCAGCTTTTGGCTCACTGGGAACACTTCGCAATTCTTGAGCTCGTAAAAACTAAGGGCTTTCGAACAGATCTCAATTGGATTGCGAAACGACTTCAGATTTCAGTCATAGAAGTTGAAGTCGCAGTACGAAGGCTAGAGGCGTTTGGCTTTCTAGTGACGAACGAAAAGCAGTGGCGATTGAAACGGCCCAACACCTCTTGGACAAATTTTAGCGAAACTTCGCCTGGAAAAGTTCATTTGCAAAAAAAGCTTCTCGAAAAAGCAACGGAAGCGATCGATCGATTGCCATTCGATCGACGTGAAAATGCAAGCCTGACTCTTCAGTGCAGTCGGCGTCTTATTCCCGAAGTCAAAAAGAAGGTCGATCAGTTTTTAGAAGAAATCGACAAATTCATTGAAGATCAAGGTCCTCACGATGACGTCTACCAAGTCGTCATCGGCTTTTTTCCACTCACTCAATCAGAAACTAATTAGGCAGAAACGAAATAGGAGAAAAAGATGAAGCACATTTTAGTCATTGGCCTTTGTGCGATTCTAAGCTCGGTTGCATTTGCCGGTCAGAAAGGTAACGGAGGCGATGGCCTTTCGTCGCTGTTCACCGAGATGGGCCGTCGTATTCATCGCGAGTCTTTGATGGAGCCCTACAAGCGAGATCAGGTTCAGTTGCGCGACAAAATCTCAATGGAGCTATTTTATACTGCGACGATGGAGACGAAAGTCATTACGACCGATCAGGCGCTGCGAGACAATCATGGCGATTTGGCAACGGCCGTATATCGAAACCCTGATGAGTTAACAGCGTTGTGGCTGAGTAAAGGCCGAAGTCGGGCCGAAGTCGAGGCCTTCCTCAAAGAGTTTCCAAGGGGTCTGATCGAGTTTAATCGCGCGCGATTTCAAGAGGAGATTGCACTTGGCTGGGGAGTCGCCTTAAAAACCGTTTTTCATGAGTATGGCCGCGCGATGGGAATCGATGACAGCCGCTACAACTATTCGGCGGATCCTGAAGTGAGCGCATTTTTTCAGCGGCTCTATGACAAATCATCACCTGTGACGAAGCACGTTTTGAGCGCAGAACGGCCTGGCGCTTCAACTCTTTATACGAAACTTGATTTTATCGATCTTGAAGAAGCTCGACTGAAGCTCGTTATGCGCGAAAATCGCGATGATCTTGCGAAAATTTTAAGTACACGCGGTGAGAGAATTGAATCGCAAAAGAAAGCGTTCACGGCATACGGTCGCGCCTTCGCCGACATGATTGATTCGGTTGGTATGATTCCGATGCCGAGTTCGTCTTACGCAGCAAGAATCGTTCGAAAACAGGTTGATGTCGTTGCAGAAGGAATGACCCTCGAGCAAAAGATGTCTGAAACTGCCGTGCTTGATGAACAGATCAGATTCCTAAATTCTCGCTTGAATCAAGATGGCGACTTCTATCTGGCGCTTGAAGAAAATCGGCGACGGCTTGTGCTTGAGGCCCTTCGATGAAATTAAACATTTTAGGCGCGAGATGCCGACAATTCATTCAGGTTTTGACCCCGGTGATTTTTGTTTCACTTGCCTTTGTCACAGCTGTCGCGCGCGCAGCGCCTTACAGCGCGCAGGTGGATTTCGATTTCAACGAAGGTTGGATTCAAATTACGCCGCCCGAGTATCGAATCGGCGCGCGCTACGAAGGTTCTTACAAATCAAGTGGATTTGGACTTTCCTTCGATGTTTTCGAGTGGACTACGAAGGTCGCTGACCTCACGGCCGATAGCTATCTCTTTTTAACTGGTGACCCTGATGATCTCTCGTTTTTGCTGATTCAGTTTGTATGTCGCAGCGGTAGTACGACTCCATCGACAGCTTTTTCGACCGAATGGAAGATTGGCGTTGCTAAAGGAAGCCTTCGCGCTTCAAGCCATTTTCTGCAGGGGTTAAGACTTCATGGTTCTCTCAAAGTCGACGATGTCTGCACAGACGATTATCGGCTAAAATTGGCGGATCACAGCTTCCGAACAATACCCGAACAGCAAGGTGCCTTTCATCAATCGGTTTCGCACCGCCGTCTGTTGATTCGGTGGGACGCGAAGAACTGGCAAGATGCTTTGACCCGAAAGTCTCAAGCCACTCTTCAGCGAATCGACGAAATCTTGCGCTAAAGATGCAATCGGCGCGTTGGGTTTGACGACCCGAGAGTCTAGTCTGGGTCTAGCCTCGAGTTTGATCGCAAAACTGTCGATGCGCAAATATGAAACGGGGGCGTTTCCATTCATTGCGCTATTTAACTTCGACAATCTTTTTTTTCGTCGTTGCAACGACAATTCCACATCAATTGATGAGCGCGTGCCCGAATACGTATGTCGAGCTTGGAATTGGACGGCCGGCATTGAGTCTTGCCGAGATCACACTGATTCGCGAGGTCGTGAAAAAGAGAATTGAGGAGATGCGCGACGTGGTCGGCGCGAAGATATATACCGCTGAACTGCGTTCAGCAGACGAGCTTCGTGATATTCCTCTTATGCACGGATTAGACTACGACGTGAGCGACGCGATGAAACAGACCGTCATGCGTGTTTACAATCGATTACACAATCGAAAAGAAGTTCTCGACTATGTTGAAAAGTTGATGGTCGATGCGGCCGAAAATACATTGGCAAGAGGAAGCGCGCGCGAAGTTGAGATGCTGAGGCGTGGTCAGATTGCGCGCCATGCGACGCTAAGAGTGCTGGTCGACCGAGCTCGGGCGCGAGGAGAAAAACCTGGCACCGTCGCTTCGATGAACTTTGAAGAATTTCAACGGAACGTACGCAGCGGACCGTTTTTTGATCGCGGTCTTGCCAATGCCCAGCATTCGAATCCAGAAGTGAACGCCTACCATAAAATACTATCTGTCGCCCATGGAGTCGACTCGCACTTTATTCAACGAGATATGGTTGCAGATGTCGTTGCGAACGGAGTTGGACCCACCGAGTTTTACAGAATCGTGGGGACAACGGACCCGGCGGAAGGCGAAGCCCCTTACTGGGGACAGATCTTCGATGTAGGTCGGGGCCATGAAAAAAACAAAGACTTTTCCTCGCCTGAAGGAATTCGAACCCAGCTGCACCCGTTTCTCGGGAATGAGTAGTCGGTCAAACACCGTTGCTGTGAGATGCGGTTCAAGTGTCTAAATTTTTTATTGGAGAAATCGTAAGGTACATTCAAATTCGCTTTAAACAATTTTGAACCAGGTTCAAATTTTTTTCGTACGTAGATTCATCTACGTCGTATTCGAACGCGTTGCGATTAACATAATCGACAGCGTCAATCAGAATATTTTTATTTTGGGAAACCCGCTTCAGTAGGGCAGTCAGCACCTCTGGTGTCTGAAAAAGAATTGCGGATGCAATGTCGAATGACGAAACGGTACAACGCTGAGCAAGCAGTAATTTAACAATATCTAAGACTGAAGTGTCGCCTCGCTTGCCACCGATATTAAATCCGAATGCAGGACAAAGCGTATAATTCAAAATTGTCTTTTTGGAATTCGTAACGCGATTCGCATCGGCTCCGGCGTCGATGAGCATTTCGATTATCTCACCGTGATGGTTGGCACACGCATTGATTAAAAGAGTACGTCCATCAGGACCCTGCGCATTTAAATCTTTTTTTGCCGCGATATATTTTTTGATTGTTTGTAAATCACCGTCGCGAGCTGCATCTAATATGTCGCTAGCACCTCTGTTATTTTTTGCCATCAAGAACGCCTACCAAATTCGCGATTTCATGCAAGCTGTATCGGTTGTTAATTGCTGTGTCGAAACATCATTGGATGTTGGCCGTCTCGGCCTTATTGAGAGAACCTTTCTGGCGAGATCGAAGTTCACGCGGCCGTGGCACTCGGCGAAGACAAAACTCCGACCGCTCTAGCCATCAAATTGAAAACTACCTAGAGAAGCTGGCTTCCCGATCGGCCTGTCAGAACCGTATAAAACTCACCTTAGCGGCGGCTTCGCCGCAGTCCGATTGAGATTTGGTTCTGGAGTATTTGCATTTCGTATCAACGGTAGGTCAATTCTGTTCTTTGGCGAATGTTTGCTCTCGCCACTTTACCCACTGTTTCTGGTGCAACTGAAGACAGAGCGGTTGAGCAAATGGTGACTGTCCGCAGCGATAGCATCGTCACCATTGGTGACAAGGCTATCATTAACAATCCACGCATTATGGTCGGGTCAGACCTCAGCAACTTTAGGGGTGCAGATTCAGACATAAATTTCATTTTGCTAAATCACATGCACGACCCAAGCTATTTCGGCACGGGTATTTGTCGACTCTTTGGGTTTGAAGCAGGCTACGTTACTGATACCGCAAAACGAATCCACACCGAGCCACTTCTCGTTGAAGTCGATAGCTTTGGACGTTTCGTGAAGCTGGCCAGTCTCGGCGTGCAGGTATAAGTAGCGGCAGTTACCTGCCGAAAAAGTTTGTGAAGAGCTAATCTATAATTTCGTTTGGTTTTGGGAACGCGGCTACCGGTGTGATTTGCTTTCTCGTTTCACAAGCCCGCAAGCACACGTGTTACTGAAAGGCTCTTTGCCAGTTCCACATGCCGAGGGAACAGCGAACTGGGCACGCTGGTCAGCCTCCTCTTTGCTTCAACAGGAATTCTGAAACCGCAGGATTTCTACTCGTCGATGCGACCGGCGAGCCTAGAAGTGCCGACGAAGGCATCCAGAGCAAATCCGCCGGAGGCAGCGCTGCTAAATCTGTTCTTCGAGAAATTTCGATGGTCCGTTCGATTTTGGTTCTTCACGATTCAGAGTGGAATGCGGTGAGTTAAAAAGCTGCTGAGGCATGGGCCTTTTGGTCGGTAAGATTTTGTTACTACGCAAGATTTTA
>JALHOI010000073.1 GCA_022843085.1 Pseudobdellovibrionaceae bacterium | reverse complement strand
GCTCTTCCGATCTTTTTGCCGGTCAAGTCGACCGAGGAAGCGATGCAGATGCTTCAATCTACAGTTGATGACGTCCAGTCAGGTGCAGTATCGGCACGCGACTCGGCTGAATCTTTCATACGAAAGTATCCATTTTATTCGCTTCTAGGCGCAGGATTTTTGGGTGCCGCCGCTGTGATATGGTTAAGCCCACGAAAGTCGAAATCTGCGAAACCCGATCTTCACTAAAATTTTTAGTCCGAAGTTTGTAAAGCGTATTGCCCCGAACGCGAACGGAGACTCTGGGGTCTCCGTTTTTTTGTGAACGAGAAGTCAAATTTCGAAACGGAACACGATCACATGGAAGGAAGTTTAAAAATGTCACCAAGAACGGATGGCAGCACCGCCACGAGCAATGTCTACCGAGCGACGTCAAATCGACGAAAGGTTCTCGTTGTCGAAGACGACAAAGAGATGGCCCATCTCACGCGATTTCTAATCGAGCGCTTCTCCGGCGCTCGCTGTGACATGGTCACCGACAGCTACGAGGCCATCGAAGCACTCTGCGACAGTGCTTACGACTATCTTGTCGTCGACCAAAATCTTCCCGGTTTAAAGGGTATCGAAGTGCTGATCAAACTCGACACCTATCTCGATACTGATCCCACGCTGGCCGAGCAGCTTCGATTCGGCCAAAAGATTCCTGTTTTGCTGATGTCCGCAGACAGCATTAGGCTTCCGCATGGCCTCAGACTCTCTCACTTCGAGATTACAGACCGGATTCACAAACGAGACCTGGGTCAGAGTCTTGCTCGAAACTTTGCTTGCTAGACTGGCGAGTTGAGGCCGTAGGCAACTAAGTTACAGTTTAAGAGAAGGCCAACGCGTCGCAATGCCTGCTTGACCTCTCGGACGCTCAATTTGAATATAGGCAAAGTTTGTGACTTTTTAGCCCAAGGATTACGCAGTGAAATCACGACCGTCCTACATTTTGTTTCCGATCTCATTTGCCTTCGCTAGCGCTTTAGCTTTTTCGACTCCTCTTCAATCACTCGCGCACAGCGATCATGGATCAAAAAAAGAATCAGGCCACCACTGGAAGCCGAAGCCTCGCCCGCCGGTGACGACTCCTTCAAACGATTATTCAGGTTCGAGTCCTATCAATCACGACAACGGTGGTTTTTTTAATAACGGCACGTTTGGCGCGCCGAATCCCGATTACGAAAAATGGGCTTCCTCACCGACCTGGGCTGTGAGTCTTGCCGAGCGCCCTTATCCGTTCGAAGAAAAAGATCGCTTTGTCAAAAGCTTGAGCGAGCGAATTAGTCATTTTGAACACGCGATCTGGAACTACGAACAGGTGACTGAAGTCAGCACTCCAGCAGGCGTTGCCCACGCAAAACAAGCCTCCGCTGATCTTGCCCCTCGAATCGAGAAGGCTCGCGAAGCTTGGAAAACCGCGAAGTCGTCGGGCCGAGATGATTGGGACAAAACGCAAGCCTCAGCCAAACGAGCTTTTCTCGAACTTCAAAGCTACTATTACGGAATGCATAAGAACGTCACAGCTCAATAAGTTGCGATGAACCGAACTCCGGCGGTCTGTTGTTTTACGCCTCGAAACTGATCGACGATGCCGCCGTCAAATTGAGACCAGACGATTTTTGCTTCGACTCTGTTCTGCTTTCCAGGCTCACTCGTTGAGCCGTAAACTATTTGAATCGATTCGCGGGCCTCAAACTTTTGAAGGCTCGGTACCGAAAGCCGCGCACCCATCTGAGCAAAGTCTAAAAATTCACCCCGGTGAACAAGGCCTCGCTTATCGATGATCTGAACAAGGCCGTCACGCCGAGCGCGCGGGTGCAGCCGGTGAGCCGAAGAATCGTATTTACGAAACTTTTCGGCGATAGCTGCGAGATCTGTGACCTCGAGCGGCTCTTGAAGAAGTTTGAACCTGTCGAGTGGCATCGCGCTAAGCCCGGTCGTGACCTTGAGGCGTGCGGCTGGGTTAATCTCCCGAGCCAGCATGACTATCGCAGCATCGTGAAATCTGCGCCGGGCTTTGATGACCATTGCAATGTGTTGCTCTTCGAACTTAGCAACACGCATGATGAGAATATCCATCGGAAAAGACACCAACTCATGAATGACCGACGGCATCGAGAGAAACTCGCGCACCGTATATCTCATCGGATTTCGAAAGGTCGAGCGGATCTTTTCAATCTCGGCACCTGGCGACGATACAAGAGCAATTCGGGTCAACATACCGACCTGAAACAGCAAGATCTGTCCCCCGCAAAGCGCCCTCAACCCAGCTTACGTGGGCACTGGTCAGATTGAGGTGATTACGTGTTGGTCACTATCAAAGTCGTCGATCAACGCTCAAGCTCGTCTCATTTCGAGACAGACCTTAAAATGAAGCGGGCCGCTTCCCTTGAAAAGCGGCCCGTTTCGAAGTTACTGGTCGAGGCTTGGCCCCTTGATTAGAGAGGGACTAGTTGACTGCGGCACACATCGAAGCACCAGTCCGTGGGCTGCAACCCGACCATTCGGTCGACTTGCATGTGCCACCGTTTGCGTCGGTCTTCCACTTGCCGGTTTTTTGGCAAGCTGTCCACGCGGCGCTGTTCACGTCTGACATTTGAACGCGAGTTTCATCCATAAGTTGCTGAACGAGACCGCGAGACATCGTGCGAGACATCGCAAGTGAGGTACCGATTTGATCGAGAGCTGCGTCGCTTGGCAATAAGTACTTCGCCACGCGATTCATTTCGTCTTTCGACAGACCCATCGCGATGAGCGGGGCTGAGTCTCCAGCTGCGGCTGATTTCAAAACTGAAGTCAGACGTTCAGCTGACTCGAGCGGAATGTTGTACTTCATTGCGAGTTTGCTGACGTCAGTCTCAGGAACAGAGAGAGCAAGTGGAGAACTTGCATCGAGTGAGAAATCACCCGAGAATCGGCGAGCACAAGAATCCCACACGCGGTTGCAATCGCGGTGCAAACGACCCCATCGATCGTGAATCGAACGGCACTCGTTCCGATATCCGCCTTCGCAGCGACGCGACGAACCGCGGTCAAGCGCGTCGTCGATGGCAATAGCACCGGCGACAATCGCAATCGTGCCGCCAATGACTGCAATATCATCCGAGTTACATGCGACCGTGCCGGTCGCGATCGTCAGAAACGCGAGTGTGCCGATCAACGCGCGACACGACTGAGCGACTCGAGATTTTAAAGATGCTTTTGTGAACATTGGAATTCCCCCTGGTTAAATTTCGTTCGCGGCTTTCAGCCGACGACCTACCGCTTGCGACCCTACTGCGCGGGACGCTGCTGCGAGGGAACCTACAGCAAGCAGGGGGCCAGCGACTAGACTTAAGGCCCGGGAAGCTTCACTGCGTCGATTCGCACACTTAACGCAAAGCACGGTGCGAGTCGGCGCCACACGCCGTAATCTCGCCCCTCGTCATGACGCTCAAATCTACTTCGACGACACCACCCTTGCGACCACTTCCTTTTGATGCCTCCTGGAGTGGCATCGCGCACGAGCTCGCAACCCACAGAAATTTGGTTCTTGTCGCAGAGCCAGGAGCGGGAAAAACGACGCGGTTTCCAGCGATGCTCGTTCAAGAGAATGTTGTCGAGAATCAGGTTGTGGTTCTTGAGCCTCGCCGAATCGCTGCACGCGCGGCTGCGACTCGCATCGCCACTGAACGTCAGTGGCCTTTAAGAACCATGGTGGGCTATAGCGTGAGGTTTGATCACCAACTCACCGACACGACACGTTTGGCATTCTTCACCGAGGGTCTTTTCCTAAGGCGCTTGGCACAAAATCCAACATTGAATGGAGTCGGATGTGTTGTCCTCGACGAGTTTCACGAACGCAGTCGACACACTGACCTTGCGATTGCTGCCCTCAAAGAGCTTCAAATGCTTGAGCGTCCCGATCTTCGAATCGTTGTGATGTCCGCGACCATCGACGCAAACGAGATCTCGAAGTTTCTTGCAATCGACCAAGTACCTGCGCCGATTATCGAAGTTCCGGGCCGCACTTTCCCGATTGAAATTCGCAATTCAACCGAGCCGCTGACACTTTCGACGTCCCGCGAATGGACAGACAGAATGGTCAAACAAATAAAAAATGTCGCAGCCGGGCCGAACCAGCGACGCGGTGATATCCTCGTATTTCTGCCGGGAGTCGGCGAAATTCGTCGGATACGTGACCAGCTTGAAACCGACGCAAGTCTGTCGCGAGAATTTCAAATTTTTGAACTACATGGAAGCCTTTCTCTCGACGAGCAGAATCGAGTTCTCATGCCGGCCAACCGGCCGCGAATTGTGCTTGCAACGAATATTGCCGAAACTTCGCTGACCATCGACGGGGTTGGGACCGTCATCGATTCGGGGCTTGCACGCGTCGCAAGAGCTGATCGTTTGGGCTTCTCACAATTGCACCTCGAACGAATTTCTTTTGCGAGTGCGACTCAGCGGGCCGGTCGCGCTGGGCGACAATCGAATGGCTTTTGTTATCGAATGTGGTCGCGACTCGATGAAAATTCATTTCTGCCCTACGACGAATCCGAATTGAGTCGCATTGATCTTACCGATTCATTGCTTGAACTTTACAGCCTTGGTGTAACGGACCCACGAAACTTTGATTGGTTCGAGCGACCAAATGACACAAGTCTGAAGCAATCCCTCAACTTACTTTCCGAACTTGGTGCAGTTGATGCACAAATGCGACTGACCGCGATTGGAACTGAGATGCATAAGACGGGGCTGCCGGCGAGGGCCGCTCGCATCTGCGTGGCCGCGCGCCGTGGCGAGATTCAGGGGATCGCAAAACCTGAAGCGGTGACACTTGCAGCCATACTCACGGGACTTCTGACTGAAAAGGACTTTCTGCTCGACGCCAACCGCGCAGCTGAAGCAGCCGGACATGAGTGCGATTTGTTTTTGCGAGCGAACTTGATGTCGGATCAACGTTCAAATTCTCGGTTCGACCGACACGCGCTGAAGACACTAAATCGCGTCATCGAATCGATGCTCGGCCGAGATTCGGTGCCCGTGGCCGAGGCTCTTCACCGCTGGAACGAAAAAGCGGTCGCGGCCTTACTCTTAAAGGGTTTTCCTGATCGCGTTTCACGTCGTCGAAAGGCGAAGTCACCGCAAGCGAGGATGGTCGGCGGTAAAGGAATTGAATTGCACGCGTCATCGTGCGTTCGAGAATCTGAATTCTTTTTTGCCTTGAAGGGCGACGCTGGCACGAGCCGCACTTCGGCGGATCCATTAGCAACACTTGCATCAAGCCTCTCAAAGAATTGGTTACAAGAGCTGGCACCCGAAGCCTGTGCGAAGCGAAGCAGTGTCATCTTTGACGCCGAAACTTTAACAGCCTACGGCGAGCGGGCCCTCATGTTTCGCGACCTACCCCTCGACACAGGTGTGCGCGACAAGCCGAATCCAGATGACGCGTTTCCGCTTCTTTTGGCTGAAGCCAACCTTCGGCACGAGACGTTCATGAAGCTAGCGCCGGTTGCGAGTTTGGCACATCGGTTGAGTTTTTTACGGCGGTTAAAAGAGACTGAAAACCTTGTCAACGAATCTCAAGCTGCATTCGCCTACACAGCCGCCCTAGGGGAAAGTTTGTACGGCCAAACGACCCTTCGCGGAATTCTTAACGAGGAGGGCGCCGAAGCGTTTTCTGAGGTTTGGGAGAGAAAGCTAGCGGAAATCGATGGGAAAGTTTTGAAGGCGCTTCGAGATTTTGCACCGTCACATTTTCAAGCGCCGACCGGAAACCGATTTCGAATTTCGTATCCCGAACATCAACCGCCGTTTCTGGAAGTTCGGCTTCAAGAGTTGTTCGGTTTAAACGTTCACCCTCGAGTGGCCGGAATACCACTTACTTTTCATCTGCTTGGTCCGAACTATCGACCTGTTCAAGTCACGGCCGATCTTCCGGGATTTTGGCGAGGATCTTATTTCGAGGTCCGAAAAGAGTTACGCGCCCGATACCCGAAGCACTCGTGGCCAGAAAATCCGGCCGAGGCCGCGCCCGAGGCGAAGGGTCACCGGCGCCGGTGAAAAACAATTTTTTACTGAGTCGGACCTTCTGATTCGATGGCCATCGCGAGCAGTGCACATCGTTCGTTGATCGAATCTGCTTCGAGAAGTTGCTGTTGAACATCCGAATCAAGCACCATCAATGAACAAATCGCGTTGATACGCTGCTCGGCCGTCGTCAGTTTTGACATGAATTGCGTTCGCGCCGATTCATCTTGAACGTGTGCGTTCATCCAACGGCCCATATCTTTCATCAAACGATGTAGGATAAAAATATTTTCGGATGACAGTTCTGTGGCTTCCGGAATCCAACGGGCCTTCGCTTTTAGGTAAGGCTCTTCATCTTCGATGATCGTTTCAAGCCGCGCTTTGCCAACCGCTTCAAGTAAGATGAGCATCGTTTTATCCTCGCGCCGTTCGATCAACGTGACTTTGCCGACACCCGCCACTGCTTTCAGGCGTCCCTGTACGCCCACCGCTTGGACTTTCTGTGAACTGGGCTCGGAGTAGGCCAAGGCGATCAGGCCGTCAGAACGAAGCGCATCCTCGATCATTTTAATGTAGCGGGGTTCAAAGATATTGAGAGGCTTCGTCGTTTGCGGAAAAAGAGTCACCCGAGTCAGAGGAAAAACGGCGACTTCAACAAATGAGGGCTTCGGTTCCATACCCAAAACTGTAACCGCACCTAGGTCGATTGTCAGGTGACTCTTCGCGACTTATTCGGCTAGCTTGCCTCGATGCCGAGTTCAGAATTGACCAAACAGATCGCAATCGCGGCTCGGCGCTTGACCGAAGGCAACTGCGTCGCCATGCCGACAGAAACCGTCTATGGGCTAGCCGCCAGTGTCCACTCGCCTCGGGGTATCGAAGCGATTTTTCGGCTCAAAGAGCGACCCAGTTTCGACCCGTTGATCGTTCACATTGATCGATTCGAACAGATTCACGACCTAGCACGCGAGTGGCCGAAATCGGCAGAATCCTTAGCTCGGCGTTTCTGGCCCGGGCCGCTGACGCTTGTGGTGCCGAAACTTGCCAATCTTAATCCAATGATTACGTCGGGCCTCGATACGGTAGGCATTCGTATGCCCAATCACATTATCGCGCTCGAGCTGATTCGCAGCGTGAACGCGCCCCTTGCGGCTCCGAGTGCGAATCGTTTCGGTCGAACGTCGCCGACCACAACCCAACATGTGACCTCTGAATTTCCCGACGCGATCGCACGGGGCGAAATCCTCGTCCTTGAAGGTGGCCCGTGTTCCATCGGCGTCGAATCGACCGTCTGTCTCATCCTCGATAATGACAGTGTCTCAATACTTCGACCCGGCGGCGTGACAAAAGAAGAGATCGAGTCGCATTTCAACGGCGAATCCGAGCTTCGTCACATTACAATTCGCGAACCGAAAAATCATCAAGCGAGCCCGGGCCATACCGAACACCACTACGAGACGAAAAAGCGGCTCGCCGTATCGTGGGATGAGCCACTCGATCGCTTCGGACCATCTCTTTTGATCGATGGACTCGAAGTCCCCGTATCCAACTTTTTTGAGATTGTTCTTCCCGACGAACCCGCTCTTGCCGCTCGGGCCCTTTATGCAGCGCTTCGAAAAGGCGATGAGAACACAGCCTCAACCGCACTCTTCATTCGCCGCGATACCCGATTGCGTATAAACCAAACTGGACTCTGGCGAGCCATCGACGACCGAATTAGCCGTGCGGCACGCCTTCAGCTTGGGTTTCGCCAGTCGTAAATTCTCGACCCAACGTCGGCCGATACGCACGCACTCGCTCTCGCAATATGCGAAGTTCGAACGAACTACGACTTCCGACGCCGAGCCTTGCGACGCGGTCAAACTTACCGCCGCGCTCCTCAACGGAAGCTTTCAATTGAACAAGATCGAAGTCGTTGTGAACATGGCGCGCCGCTAATCCGCGCCCGTTGTCTTCGACGCAGACCTCAAGAGCACTTAGACCGCAGCGAATAGAAAGTCGAATCACGCCTTCTCTTTTTAGCGCCCCGACTTCCGGCAAAGAATCGTGCGCAAGCCCCAAACAGGCCTCGACGCCCTTGCGAAGATGCCCAAGATCGACCGCAATAACGGATCTTTCGTCGAAGCCTGCGACTGGAGGAAAAAACACGAATCTAACCGGGCCCGCGATGCGGCCCTCGGCTCGGCCTTTTGTTTGGTAGTCTGCAAAAGTATTGCGCAACTCACGAATCACATCGACTAACGGCACCCCCAAGGACTTTACAGAGACTTCCGAAACCGCGCGGTCACTCACCATTTCGCCGGTCCGCAATTCGTCGATAGCTTCGCCGTGCGAAATACTTCGCCCCAGTAAGCTTTCACGGATGAAATATAGATTTTCGTGCATTGAAGCGAGTCGCAGTTTCGTTGCTTCCGCCGACGTATTGGTTTCTCGCAAGCCCCGCAAAACAGCCTCGGCACGCGAGTGGGCAAATCTCGATAAAACGAGAACGAATGAAACGACGATCGACGCGAGCAGAAGTACGAAAGAATCAGAATTAAAAAATCCCCGACCCCCGTTAAAATCGCCGGGTCCTGCGAGGTCGGGCAAACAAAAACCAAACGCGACCAAAAAAATCGACACGCACACAAACAAAGAGCCCTGGTAGGCGAGACTAAAGTAAACGGCGGCAACCGCGAAGGCTGCACGCTTCGAATCAACCGATTCAACGCCGAGAGAAGAAAGCCAGAGTGCGGCAATGACAACGACCCAGGCCGCCAAAACTCCTCGTAGGGGCCGCCCGGCTGCACGAAGGGGCGCCAAGAAAGACAGAAGTCCCGCGGCCATCGAACCAGCCAAGTTCAAAACTGAAAACTGGGGCGAAATCCATAGCCCAAGCACGGCCAAAAGAAGAGAAACAGCCGCTGCGAAACGCCAAGAGTCGGCTTTCGTCTCGGTAAAGATCGAGGGCGAGTTCAACACCATAAGTTTCAGCTAAGCACACCCGGGGCCATGAGGGTCGACGGTCGCTTCACCCCCCAGAAGCCTCTATAGAGGCGATGACGTTTGGTGCCACCAAACGCAACCGTTCGAAGTCTCGACACAGCTTGAGCTTTTTACGGCTGCGACAAAATCGCCCGTTCGGGCTTGCTTTTTGGTGTCATCACGCGCAAGCCTTCCGGGGATCGTAACATTTGCGTAACTTGAAGCTCCCTGAAATTGAATTGATAGTCTAGATTCCTGTGACCGAGGGGCTCAATTGAATTCGCTGATGACGTCGCAGACCACTTTCCAAACAAAGCAAATGGGGCAAATGAAGCAGATACTAGTCATTGATGACGATCAGGGAATTCTTGATTTCGTCGATGAACTTTTGTCATTTCGCTTTCGTGTTCTCAAAGCGCTCGATGCCTCGACGGGTTTGCAACTCGCTGAGAGTGAAAAGCCAGATCTCGTAATTTTGGATCTCGGTTTAAAAAATCAAAGTGGCCACGACATCTGCCGGGTGCTTCGCGCCAGGCCCGAGACGAAACATATTCCAATTTTGATCTACACGGGCTCAGACGATATTGAAAACGTAACTCAAGCGTTCGAACAGGGTGCCGACGATTACGTCGTGAAAACGACCCGACCTCGCGAACTCGTCGCTCGAATCATTGCGAAAATTCGTAGACTTGAAGAAGCAGTCGACGAACCCGATATCCTAAATTGTGGCAATCTTGTGCTGCATTCCGCTCGGCTCGAGGCAACCGTCGATGACCGCACGCTGCCGCTTTCGGTACTTGAATTTAATTTGCTCAGATTTTTCGTCATGAACAAAGACCGTGTCGTTTCGCGCGAACAGATTCTTGAAGGCGTCTGGAAGGGTGCCGTTGTTTCGAACAGGACCATCGATACACACATGGTCTATCTTCGAAAAAAGCTCGCAGGCTTTAATCACAGTTTGGCGACCGTCTACGGTGCTGGGTACATCCTGCGC
>JALHOI010000072.1:8649-10019 GCA_022843085.1 Pseudobdellovibrionaceae bacterium | reverse complement strand
CCCTTCGATCGTTTTTTTGGTATCGGCCTCGGTCCAGAGAGGCGGTTTCACGTCTGTGGTGCGGGTCACCGAAATAATCTGCGGGTCGCGACGAGACATCGAGGTGAGGTACCCGAGTTGGCCGATTGCATCGCGCTGCCGGTATCGGTCTGGAAATTTGAATATGTTCGCTGCCTCGAGTGCGCATGAAACGGCCGATGCGCAGTTGGGCCGCGGATCACTTTCTACCCCTACGCCGTTGGGCCCGGAATGCCGGTCGAGATGTTGCCGAAGGGCTTCAAGTTTATCTTCTGCGGGTCGAATTTGCACGATTTTAGCCGTTCCCCATCCTGCCAACCAGGTCGACAGAGGCTCCGCCGCCAGATTTGGTCCACCGGTTTCATAGACCTGTCCGTCGACAAGAAGGGCCTGGTGGTTGATTCCTTGCCTAGGCGATGAAAGGACAAAAATCGAATCGGGATTCGATGCAACGAGATCCTGCAAAACAATAGAATTGAGTGCTCGACCATTTTTTACGTTTAGCCCGCCGATGTAACGCTGCGATTTAAGTTCTAGTCCTTTGAGTTGACTGTTGGATATGGCCTTAAGAGTCAACTTGGTTTGTGTTCGATCGACCGATAGGAGGTAACTCTGGCTACCAATTTTTAGAATTGCGGACTGTGCATCCACCGCCGACACGTTTGTCGCCAGTTTCGAGAGGATCGCTTGATGGGCCTTGTTTTCGCTGACGGTTTGGGTGATCACTTCGCCTTTCAAATAGATTGAGCTCAAAATCGTGTTGGCCGCATCCAATTTGCCAGAATCATTTCTGGCAAATGCCGTAAGTAGGGCTTCTGCATTTGCAGCACTTCCGAATTCATCTGGAATTTTGTGAATGAAAGGGCTGGAAATGACCTCGCCTAGCGCGTTTTCAAGTCCCATTCGCTTCGCGGCTAAACCGACGCCCGTCAGCACATCTGGTGAGGTGGCGGTGAGAACATGTGCAGTTAAACCGACGAAAGAATCAGGGGCCTTTCGGCCGAATTCTGTTTGTTTGAGAACGGAAGCCAGTACATCGGCGGCTTCGGTTTGGATTCTAGCAAACGAATTGGCGATCTCCTTACAATTGGAACTTGCGAAGCAGTCTGCCATTTTGACTCCAGCGTGTTCGTTTAGAAATCTGACACCGCTATTGGCGAGACCGAAGTTTAGAATCTTAAAAACTGAGATTGGGCCCTTGCGTTCTCGTCGCACTATCTTCTTCGCTTCTTCATACGACAGTCCGAGCTCGCTAAGCCTTTGAATCGCCATCCCGACCTGCTCGTTGTCAGCAAATTTGGTCGAGCTTTTGGCGATCCGTCGCAGTCCAGAGATTTGAGCCGGCGTGTAAC
>JALHOI010000072.1:0-8639 GCA_022843085.1 Pseudobdellovibrionaceae bacterium | reverse complement strand
GAGATCCTTCGTTTTCTATCGAAGCAGCGACAGTTGGACCATCAAATTTTCCGACGACGGTCGATCGACCCGCTCGCAAGGCTCGGCTAAGTTGCGTGCTGACGGACCATCGTGACATCGCTATGATAGCACTTTTTAGTTTTTCACCTACAGGAAGAGTGCTTCGAGAGATCGTGTCCATTTCAGCAACATAGGCCTCTCGTGCAACCTTAATTCTTTCTACGGCTTTTAGTCTCTCGTCAGCTGACAGGCCAAGCAAAAGTGGGTGTTGCTCCCAGTTCGCCAGCGGAAGCGATAGCCGCAGTTCCATCGGCGCTCCCCCCGTCGATAGTTCTGTCAAACTATCAAAGTGTCGTGAAGCTGAAGTGAGGAACGATCGTGTCTGATCATTCCACTTTGTGAGTGTGCCGGCATCGACCAAAACATCGTCTTTGATACCAGCGTAATTTTTGAAGCCGTTCTCTAATCCTTCGGCGACGGACTTTAGCGAACCCATAATGCAGTCAAGATTTTTATGGCAGTTGCGGACCTCGAAACCAGTTCGTCGCAGACCGTAGAGATCGGGCCGATACGTAGTTCCGTAGATTAATTTGTCTGTATCGTTAAGTTCATTTCTATATCGACCTCGGCCCGCCACACGCGCCGAGAGCGAGTCAAATGTACGTCGATCGATCGGACCTAACGAAGGATTTTCTATGACTGACGACCTAATCTCGCCAGTTTCGTTGTATCGCGCGAAGCTTCTTTCGAGTGAACCCAGATACGAAATCTCAGAATCGTGTTTCGCATAAACGACTGAGTTTTCAATCGCGCGTGCATCTTTTTTTATCGATGCGTGACCTTGAATCGAGCCCGGGCCAATTTCACGCCAAGTCCATTCGAGATTCTCCTTAATTTCGTCAAGCGAAGTATTCACCTCATTCATCGCAAGCTCGAGCCGTCCGCCTTTCGCATCGATGACCTTTTCCGCGAGAAAGTGCGGCGTCTTTTCTGTTTTAACGAGAAGTGTTGTTCGCCCGCGACTTATCATCGAGTCGACGTAGGTTTGTGCGACTTCGAGTCGTTTTTGCAGCGGCATCGCAAACCACTGCTCGTCTGTGTAGCTTTGCACTTTATAGAACTCGAGAAGTTTTGGATTTGCGGAAAGGCTGAACTCAATTTCGTAAGAAAATTGAACAGGATTATTTTTCTTTCCACTCGCGAAGTAGAGAGATTTGAAGTCTGTAATGCAGCTTGCGACCGGTCTCGATTCCGCGAGGCTGGAGATCCAGAACGCGACGTTCAAAATTATGAGCCCAGCAATCTTCAGGGCGCGATATCTGCGCTTCTTCACCTTCAGGTTTCGGTCGTTTGAATCGAATTTTTGAGATCCGATTTCGACCGGTCTAAGGTCTGGTCTTGCTTCAGTCGACTCGACGCACTCTTGGCAGCTTTAAGATCGGCGCAACTCAGATCGGCCAAACGTAAATACACACGTAGCAGGTGACAACTGAAATAATCAAAGTCAGCGGCAGACCTATCTTCAAAAAATCGGCGAAGTTGTAGCGACCGGGGCTTAGGATCAGCAAATTTCCGTGATGCCCAATGGGAGTCAGAAACGACGCAACGGCGCCAATCGTCGTGGCAACAACAGTCGCAGTCGGCGAAATTTGCGCGCTCTTCGCAAATGCGATCGCAATGGGCGCGATAAGAACTGTCGTAGCTGCATCAGACAGGATTTGCGTGAGAAGCGCTGCGAACCAGAAGAACACGAGAAGCATCGCAAGTGTGCTCCAAGTTTGAATGTAATTAAAAACTAAATCGGCGAGCAGTTTGTCGACGCCGGTTTTTTCCATCGCGATTCCGAGAGGAATCATTCCTGCGATCATGACAAATATTTTGGTTTCGACGGCGCCGTAGGCCTGTTCGGCTGTGATGCATCGTGAAAGAACCATAGCCAGTGCGCCGGCGACAAACGCGACATACGGGGGCACGACACCGATCGCAGCACACGCGACGCTTGCAAACATGATCGCGCTTGAGAGGCGCATCTTAATGCGCTTTTTTGGGGCGCCTTGAAACGGCATAAACATCAAAAATCCGCGATGACCGATCAGGCTTTCGAGTTTGCCTTCGGCCCCCCAAAGAACAACGAGGTCGCCTTCGCGAAGAGGGGTATCCGAGATCTTTTCGTTCAGCCAACCTTCTTTGCGCCAAAGTCCCAACGCAACAACGCCGTAGCGCTGAAAGAACCGCATGGTCGCAAGTGATTTGCCGATAAACGGTGAGCGCGGCGCTACGATTGCTTGAAAAATGGCTGCTGTCGGATCAATGAGGTCTTGGGGGCCATCGATGTCTTCGTCGCTAAATTTTTTCACAGCTCGCAACGCGAGCCCTAGTTTTTCCTCGATCGATACAAGTTCGTCGGCGCTGGTCTTTACAAGCAAAATGTCGCCGGCGACGAAAGTCGCTGATTCGTCTGACGTATCCAGTGACTGGTGATTGCGAAACCAAGAAAAAATTTGAAATCGTTTTTCAGTGGCGGCTTTCAGCTCGCTTAATGGGGAACCAATCCACCGACTCGTCGTTGGAATTACAAGCTCGGTTGAAATGTCGCTTAAGCGAAAGCGGTCGTCGCTTGAATCACGTCCAGATTTTTTCGGCAGTATCCAGGTGGTCAAAAGAATAAAGAGAAAGCTGACAATAATGATTGGTAGGCCGACGTAACCCGGCGAAAAGAAACTTAAAGCGGGCTGCCCCGAACGCTGTAGAACACTATTTGCGATTAAAAACGCAGGAGCTCCGATCAAAGTCAGGGTTGTCCCGAGCGACGCCGAGGTGGCCATCGGTATCAGCATCCGCGATGACGGAAAACCTTTGTCTTTGCACAGCTTCATCACGATTGGCAGCATCATCGCCGTCACCATCAAGTGGTGAGTAAAGGCCGAGAGAGCGGCTACGGCCGACATGACGACGATGTTGGCACGCGCCTGCGACTTGCCAGCCAAGCGGCCAACCCAAACTCCGATCGCATCGGTTGCGCCTGTCCAAGAAAGCCCCGCTGAAAGTACAAAGACGGCACACACAATAATGGCAGGTTCGCTGGAGAAGCCTGAAAATGCATCTTTCGCATCAATCAGTCCTGAGATTGAGAGCGCAAGGATGATGAGAAGAGCCACGACATCGACCCGCAACGCGTCTGTTATAAACAGAACGATTGATACGACCATGATAAGTGTGAATAGAATTTGATTCGCGTCCATCCCGCTTTTGTAGCGGGTAAGAGCCCTGTCTGACTATTTCTTTTTCTAGAGCGAGGTTGTTGATGTTGCGGCTTATGGTGATGGTTTGTTTGCTTTTGTCGCCCCCTGCTATCGCCCAGTTGTTGGCGGCCGAACCGACCGCTAAGGCAAAGCTGACTGAACTTCCGAGCGAGCAAAGCGACGCTGCGACTGAACAATTTCTCAAGGGAATTTTCTCGAAGACGCCGGCGATGTCGGAAGTCAGTGTCAAAGTCAGTTCGGGCGTCATCTATTTAAGTGGAAATCTCTCAAACCAAAAGGATTCGGAATGGATGCTTGATATCGCCGAACGGCTGCCGAACGTTCTTGCGGTTTCGAATAAAACGTCACTTCAAGGCGTCAGTTTTGGTGGGCTTGAACCGATGTGGCGTGAGCTTAACGAATTAACGAAGCGGCTCGAAAAACATTTGCCGTCGATTTTGTTTGCTCTCATTTTCTTCGCGCTAGTCTTCTTTTTAAGTTCATCGCTCACCCGCGCGGTTCGCAAGGCGCTGGCGCGAAAGATCGCGAATCCATTTTTGTTGAGTGTTGTGACGCGTGTAACGCTTCTTCCGATTTGGGTTCTTCTGTTCTACTTCGGTCTGCGCCTGCTTGGGCTTTCGACTCTCGGCGCCACGCTCATCGGCGGCACCAGTGTCCTTGGAATCGTTCTTGGACTTGCATTCAAAGGCATCGCCGAAAACTTCTTGGCTGGTCTTTTGCTGGCGTCGCGAAGTCCCTTTACTCGCGGTGATATTATTCGAATCGGTGAGTACAAAGGCTATGTTGAAAATCTAAACATGCGTGGAACGACGATCATTGATTTGAACGGCAATCTGATCTTGATTCCGAACCTCATGGTCATTCAGTCCGTTGTCGAAAATCAAACGGCGAATCCTAAAACGCGCACGTCATTTAAAGTCGGCATTAGCTACCAAGATTCGATCTCGCGAGCTCAAGATGCGATCCTCAATGCGATTAGTAGCGTTCAAGGTGTGCTGGCAGATCCGGCTCCGAACGTTGTCGTTAACGAACTGGCCGGCAACAGCGTTGAACTGACGGTTCACATTTGGTTTGATTCAACGATCAGTCGCGAAGTACGGGTCAGGTCGCGCGCGATCATCAATGCAAAAGAAGCCCTGCTTGCAAACGGGTTCACAATACCGGGCGACTCGCGCGAGCTGGTCTTCACAAATCCGCTTAAAGTAACAAATGTCGACGCATCGATTGGCAGTGCTCCTGACGAAAACCTTCGAAAGGCGCACATTCAAACGCGTGCCGAACAAAATTTGGCCGAGCCCGAATCTCGCCGCGCGACAGAGGGCCCGTCTTCTGCCGATATGCTCAAGCAAGCCGAGTTAAACCCGCTACCGACAAGCACGACCGAATCCAGTCTTCTAGGTGAGGCGCGAGAACGAAAGTGACAGTCTCGAACTAAAAGTATTATCTTGCGTTTAATTCGTGGAGATCTGAGGGAGAAAATATGATTAAGTTTGCTTTGCTTTTGTCGTTCGCGTTTCCAGCCGTGGCTTTTGGCAACATAAACAGAATTCCGTCTTTGGGGCTTGAAGCCGTCTACGACGATGCGACGGGTTTCGTTGAGATTTCGAAAGCCGGGGTCGCCACAATAATCAAAGAGCGGGTCGGGGCGGGGCGCGTGAATCCGGTTTTGCTACAGGATCTAGCTCAGTCTGGAATCATCTTGTACGAGCGCGGCGGAACCGCGCTGATTCTGAGCGCGACCCCACAATCTCTGACTCTCATTTCTAAAACCAACCTTCCCAATTCGGGATTTCCGGGTGCTGATGCTATCGGCGAAGGATTTCGCTACTTAACTTCGCCGACGGGTTTGATCTCGGTTGCGATTTTTCGGCAGGCGTATCGCCATCAAATTGGATCCCTCCGGGTGACCAGCCAACTTCGAACGATACTTTCAAGCGCGAGCCCGGCATGTATGAATTTAGTCGATTCTCAATTGAAGCTCCCGCAGACCGTCGATCGAGGTTGGGACGATGCCATCGCCGTTATTCGAACGATTTTGTTTTCTCGCGAGAATGAATGCGCGACCGGCAGTTTTGGTTATTCGCTTCCAAATCTTTAAGCCCCAATCGTTTAAGGACAGGATGCTAATTTGGACCAAGGCGAGTTGAGGCAGCTCATTCTCGCGCCTCGCGAGAAGCGATAGGTGAAGCGCGACGTGGCCAGCGAGTAGAATTCGTTGCCTGAATTCGCGATCCAGTCGCTGACTCAATTCGGGACACCACGAATCAAGATACTGTACCTTTGGGCCGATGAAATTTCTCAGATCAAAATTGAACAGCCAACTTTAAGGCCTTTTACTTTGGTCTCGTTTTTTCCGAAACGTTAAGTGTGAAATTGGTGGTCTTTGCAATTCCCTTCGTCGTGCCCGCTCTTCTTATGTTTGGCTTCTATGTTCGCTACCGTCGGCAGAAGGCGGGGATGTGGCGAGCGGGATACCGCGCAGGTCGAATGGCCTCGGTGTGGGGAACGACGTTCACATTTCTATTTTGTTCGGCTGCCGGCCTTTTCGTTGCCGAGGGTGGGTACGGTTGGCAATGGGTCGGACTATTTCTTTCGGTCATTGTCTTCGTCGTTTTTCGGTCAATATCAAATGCGATGCTGTCGTTTGCCACCGTTTCTCACAGTCCCGATATTCAATCGATTGAATTGATGAACGAAGTTCGCGCTCGCTCAGAAACGACCTTTCATTCAGACCAGAAAGCTAAGAGTGTCGTCGTCGAGCCGCGGGGCCAAGGAATTCTCCAGACGTATTTTGAGACGCAGAGTGCGTCTATGAATCAACCGCTACAAAGTTCGTCGCAGAAGATTGATCACGTGATGAGTCTGGTCGATGCGGCTGACGACCTGCAGGCGGTCGCAAGCGGACAAGGCTCTTCGGCTGCGTCACGTTTTCTCTTCGTGCTGACCGCACTTTACTTTCCTCTCTTCATTTACTTAGGAAGCACAATATTCGGGGCTCCGAAAATCGTACTTTTTCTAATTTTCCAGTGGGCCACTTGCCTTGTTCTGGCCTACGGTGCAGCGAATGCGACATGGGATTGGTTTCCACCAGGCCTTCGCATCGTAGGCCGTTTTACCGTGATTTTTTGGCCACTCACATTACTTGCGGCGTGGTATTTGTGGTCTCTCTAGATCCTCCCTTGCGCCGTCGAGATGACGGATTTCAGTTTCTATCAAGTCGGTGACGTGACTTGCGAAGCTCGCGGTTTTCATTTCATCCAAAAGATGTTTACAGTCGTGAGATATGGATCCAGTAACTCAAGCGGCGCTCGGAGCCGCAGTAACACGGTTGGTAAAACCTAACGCTTCGGCTGGCGCAGCTTTTTTCTTGGGCGCAGTTGGCGGTATGGCGCCTGACCTCGATGTCCTGATTCGCTCAAGTTCTGATAGCCTGCTCGCGATCGAGTATCATCGGCATTTTACTCATTCGCTTGCGTTTATCCCGCTCGGTGGGCTTCTCGTCGCAGGTATTTTGTGGCCACTTTTTCGCAAGCGAATGCCGTGGCGTGAACTTTATCTTTTAGTTACGATCGGGTTTGCGACGCACGGTCTACTCGATGCATGCACGAGCTACGGCACATTGCTTTTTTGGCCGTTCTCGAGTGAAAGAATCGCTTGGAGTAACATCGCCATTGTCGATCCGATTTATACAGGGCTTTTAATCGCAGGCTGCCTAGTAAGTCTAAAATCTGCATCGACAAACAAACTTAAGGCGTTGTTTGCGATGTCTTGTGCGTACCTAGTTTTGGGGTTGATCCAACGGCTCGATGCCGAGTCGTTTGCAGCCAAAGAGCTTCAAAGACAAAACGTAAAAGAGGTGTTTGCAATAAGCGCAAAGCCCACCGTGCTGAATCTCTGGCTTTGGCGGGTTAATTACTCGCGACCAGGGCTTCATTGTGTGATGGCCGTTTATAATCCGTTTTGGGACGAAACAAAGGTGTATCCCGGCGCGTGCACGAAGAGTGTTAGTTTGGATGAAGCCAAATTGATCGCGAATGAAGACAGTCGCCTTTTCAAGGATATCCGTCGGTTTCAATGGTTTTCACAAGGTGTCGTCGGAGAAGTCGAGGGGCGAGAAAACTTCTTGAGTGATATTCGCTACTCGATTCTTCCAAATTCCCTCGAGCCAATGTGGGGCATAGAGATTGATCCGGAGAACCCCGACCTCGGCGCAAAATATCAATTCACACGCGAAACAAACCGAGAAAAATTTAAAATCTTCACTGACATGCTCAAAGGTCAAGGCTCGTTCGTGAGCCCGACTCCGCCTTGATTTACGGGCGATGGACAGACGCTTCACCTCGTAGGCGGCCTACGACCGAAAGAATTCCTGCCAAAATTCTATAAAAAATCCGGCGGCACCGCGGTTAGATTTTGACGAGCAGTTTTTTAAGAATCTTACGCTGTTCTTCTGTGCATGAAGGAGCGTACGTTCGACTTTTAACCGCTTCGGCCCAGAACGCGCTTCGATGTGGCCAAGCCAAAAGTAGATCGAACATCGCCACCGCGTCGTTTTCGAGAGCGAGTTTAGCGATGCGGTCTACGAGCAGCTGATCTTGCGTTTTTTCTGTTTTTGCGAGCTCCAACTTTGTTTCGGCCTTCACTGGTAAGAAGAAATTCGGTCGATATGTTTCGCCGCCCAATTCAGTGTCAAGTTCGTCGCGGTCTTCTTTTAGTCTTTCAAGAACCAGATTTACAAAGTGGTCGACTAAATCAGACAGTGATTTCGGCGTGGGCTGCGATCGAAGTAGCGATTCAAAATTACTCCAGGAGTCTTGATCGTACCGAAAAGAGTAGAACTCTCCATTTTTTCCAAAAACGAGGTAGTCGTGAATGTTGTCATCAGCGACATAGTGTCCGAAACATTTGTAATGGGTGTTAACGTATTCAACTTCGGTCGGAGTGAAGCTTTTTGAAATTTCGGGACGCCCGCCCCACGACCAATCGATAAATTCGAAAAGCCCTGGGAATAGTTTGGTGTGGCCGCGACTGACATCAACAGAAAGTGACAAGTGGTTCCATGAATCTTGTTCGTATGGCATTTCGGCCGAAGCGTAATGTGTGAAAAAGCCGACAAGCTCGTTCGGAATTTCGAATCCGTTCAGTTCTTTGAATTGAGAAAAGAGATCACTTGTAGCGGGAGGCTCAAGCACAATCGTTGGCAGAAGGTCGTGATCGGCGGGAAAGCCAAGCTCGGCAATTTTATCTTGAAGGTTCAGCAGACTAGTTTTCAATATTGATTCGGCGCGGTTCATTTGACTAGTTGAGCCTATAGCCTCAGCAGAAGCAACTGTCGTAGGAATCGAGAAGAAGCAGAATTATGCAAACATGAGATAA
>JALHOI010000071.1 GCA_022843085.1 Pseudobdellovibrionaceae bacterium | reverse complement strand
ACACGCAGGATGCGCGTCTCGGCGGGCTTGCCCCCAGCCGCAGACGCCCTAGAAGACGCCCTAGAAGACGCCCTAGAAGACGCGTTCGAGGATGCCTTTTTTGCTTGAACGTTTTTGTTTGCACCCTTCGCCATTCGAATAGCTTTAGCGCAAGCGCCGCGACAGCTCAAGAAGCTGCTCGGCCGTGAATTCTTCGGCCCGTGCGGTCTTCGTGAAGCCCATTTCTTCAATCGCCGCCTCTAAGCGAGCACGATCGAGAGGAGCTAACCCCCGCGCCTTTTCTGAGCCGTCATCGGTGGCACGTTTTGCAGCGTCTTTCGGGTTAGACCAGTTAAGCCCCGCTAGGTTACTTGCTAGAAGTTTTCGCCGATGCGCATAGGCCTGTTTCGCGAACTTCAAAAAGGCTGCAAATTCAACGGCTGCAGGGGCATCCGCGCGGCGGCGAAATCGAAGAACACGACTGGTCACGCGAGGCGGAGGAAAAAAGTCTTGTCCACTCGCATCGCAGACCGTGTCGATCGTCCAACCATTTTGGGCAATGACGGTCAGAAGGCCGTAGTCTTCACTACCAGGTTTCGCGGCAATTCGTCTCGCCACTTCTTTCTGAAACATTAAGATCATCGAAGTCAGGCCCGCGGGTTCGATTGATCGATCAATCACGAGGCTCGATGAAATTTGATACGGCAAATTCGAAACCAAGCGACTACCCGGCGGCAACGAAAGTGCTGGCCAGTCGATTTGAAGTGCATCGGCCTCGGTAACTCGAAGTCCAGCCATGCGCCAGTTTTCAGCGAATGTGCTGTCGAGTTCAATCACTTCAAATGAAAGCTTCGCGCGCGACGTGAACTCAATCAAACCATCTGTCAATGCCCCGAGGCCTGGGCCGATTTCGATTAAGGCCGCCGGTTTATCGCCCGTGGCGAAACTCAAAATACGATCGATCACGTTGTCTGAGATCAAAAAGTTTTGGCCAAGTGAACGCTTAGGGTCTTGTCCCGTCTCGCGAATTTTCGCGAGCAATCGTTCGCGACGGGTCACACTTCACGCCCGGGCGCTGGTCTCGAACCAAGAAATGACTCTTTGTCGAGCGGAGCTTTAGGTTCGGGCCCAAGACTTTGCACCGAGACCTCACCGGCATTGAGACGTTGAATTCCTGCGTAACCAATCATGGCCGCGTTGTCGGTGCAAAATCGCATCGGAGGAATTGCGGCGATGCGACCGTTTTGGCGCGCCCAATCTTCGACCCTTGAACGAAGTCTTGAATTTGCAGCGACTCCGCCCGTTAGCACGACGCGACTCACATCTTCTCGAAGTGCCGCGCGCGAAAGTCGCTGAACAAGAACATCGGTCACCGCCTCTTGAAACGAGGCGCAGAGATCGGCGAGAATACCAGGTTTCGGCTGCGTTGAGCTGGAGCTGAGAAAATCTTTCGCCTGTTGTACAAGTGCAGTTTGTTCTTCGGTCATTAAATTCGCGATAACGTTAGCCGCATTTGTTTTAAGGCCCGAGAAGCTCATATCGTCATTTTCATTTCGAAGCATCGCTCGCGGAAAATCAAACCGCTTCGAATCACCGACGGTAGCAAGGCGGTCGACCCGCGCGCCTCCCGGAAAACCAAGACCCGCCTTTTTTGCAAATTTGTCGAAGGCTTCTCCAGCCGCATCGTCCAGCGTTCGACCAAGAACCCGGTAGTCTCCGAAACCATTCACCCGATAAAGTGTTGTATGCCCACCACTCACAGCCAGCGCCACATATGGAAAATCGAAGCCCGATGGGGGCTGATAAGTTTCGTCTCGCAGAAACGGAGCTATAAGATGCCCCTCAAGATGATTGATGCCGATGAAGGGTTTACCGGTCGTCAGGCTTAGCGACTTGGCTGTGACAAGCCCAGTCAGCAGCGCGCCGATAAGACCCGGCCGCGACGTCACAGCGAGGCCATCGATTTGATCCAGCGTCACACCTGATCGCGCCAGCGTTTCATCGATCAGCGGAAGCAAGTGGTGAGTATGGTTGCGAGACGCAATTTCAGGAACGATGCCACCAAATCGTGCGTGATGAAGATCCTGACCCGCCATCAAGCAGGCGAGAACTTTGCCGTCGGCCTCGACGACTGCGACCGAGGTGTCGTCGCAGCTTGTCTCGATCGCGAGTACTCGTCGAAACACATCGGCCACTATTTCTTCTTCGTCGCAGGCTTTGATAGCGCCTTTAAACGCGAGCGAGCGCGGTCAGCTTCTTTCGATTTGCCCGCTTTAGAAATGACTTCTTCGTAAAAGAGTTTTGCGTCGTCCATCATGCCGAGCTCTTGAAACGAAACGCCGATTTTGTACGTTGCCGCGGTGACTTGTTTGCCCTTTGGATTCGCTTTGCGATACTCCTCATAGGCGAAAATGGCGTCGCGCCACGCTTTGGCTTCGAACCTTGCCTCACCGCGGTCGAAGGCATTTTTGTCACTTCCGCCGGCTGACCCGCCGCCCCCCGATGATCCACTTGCAGCGCCAGCCTGGATAGCCGCCTGTAACGCTTGATTCGAAACTCGTACATCGTTGAGTTCAGTTTGAAGTTTTACGATTTCTTCGCGAAACGCCGTGAACTTTGCTTCTTGTTCTTTCAGTTTTGACTCGAGCGCAAAATCATTTTTTTCAGCGCGATCTTTGATCTGTGTGAGGCGCGAGTCGAGAGCTTCGGTGCGACCATTCGTTTTTCGAAGGTCGTCTTCGATCTCACTGAAGCGGGTTGAAACGTCGGCCGTCGATTGCTGCAATGTCGAAACTTGTTTTCGCAGAACCTGTTTCTCTTCGATTTCTTTCACACCCGAGCGAGTTTCCAGACACCCCGTCAGACCGGCCATAAGTGCGGCCGCGGCCATGACGGCTCCGACACGGCGCGAACGAACTAACTTTGAAATCGCGGTCATCTGGCCTCCCTGGCTAGGACTCGATAATTCTATGGCGCGAGATCGCCGGATTCAAAACGCGCAAGCCGGGCCGTATTTTCGGCTTGCTCCGCGAGCGTACGAGCCGCGCTAAACCGCTTCGCTGCATCGCTAAAAGCACGTTCACGAAAGAAAGTCTCGCCCTCACGGTAGGCCTGTTCAGCTTTGTACCAAAGAGCAGGAGCGAAACGTGGTGCCTCGGATTCTTTCGCACCCTCCATCGCCGCTCGTGCGATGGCGTATTCATCAACCGGTATCATCGAAACACAACCCGCCAAGCCGATCAGGAGGCAGGTCAAAATGATTCGCATCGGCCGCTCTTACTGAAGCGGAACGAAGTTCGCGCGACGGTTTTTAGAAAAAGCAGTTTCAGAATCGCCTTGGGCAAGAGGCTTTTCTTCGCCGTAGCTTAGAACTGTGAGGCGCTTGCCATCAATTCCCAAGCCCTCGAGGTAGGTGCGAACTGACTTCGCTCGGCGTTCACCAAGCGAGAGATTGTATTCGGTCGATCCGCGAGAGTCTGTATGACCTTCGATCTGAAGAGTGAAATTCGGATTCGCACGAATCCAATCTGCGTTCGCCTGCAAAGTCGATTTCGCCGAAGACGAAAGAGCCGCTTTGTCGTAATCAAAAAAGATTGTGCTGAGGCCGCTGATGTTGCCCGAATCAGAGCCTTGCGCATCCATGCCGATATCTTTGTCTGCAAGCTGCGGTGAAGCCGACTCGCTCATCGAACCAGAGCCTTCAGCTCCGCCTTCGCCATCCGCTTTTTTTGGTTTCGTACAAGATGCGACCACAAGCGTGAGCATCAGGGTCGCAGCAAGAAAGCCAAAAGATCGAACAGCTGAATTTACGGGGCGAGAATCGTGTTGCATGGCGTAGTTCTCCTTCATGAGTGAACATTCTTGAAAACGCCTGGGAATTTGTCAAAGGTCAAAGGATGAGTGCCGCGGTCATTCATGGTTGCTTTACGAGCATGATCTCGCGGTGTTCGAAAAAGGGACACATGACTGGGCAAATTAAGACGATCTTCGCGAGCGCAATCGCAACTCTGTTGATCTTGGGATTTTCCCTAGCAAGTTATGCCACGAGCCCCCATATCACGTGGCACAAGATCGAGACCGAACACTTCGAGATCGTTTATGACTCGAGGCATTACCGACTTGCGAAAGATTTTGCGCGACACGCTGAAACAGCGTGGCGAACGCTGGTTCCAGTTTTGCGAACTTGGCCCGACAAGACTGTGGTTGTGATCGATGACAGTGGCGATCAAGCCAACGGCATGGCGACTGGTTTTCCATATCCGCAAATTCACCTCTATCCTGCACCTCCCGCACCTGGCGAAACGATCGGCGACACTGGCCCCTGGGGACTCGAACTGATGACTCACGAGTACACCCATGTCTTGAACTTTCAACCTGCGCACGGCCTCTTTCACACGCTTCGAAATGTCTTCGGCACGATTGTTCGACCCAATTTGCTTTTGCCGCGCTGGTACCTCGAAGGTCTCGCTGTTGAAATGGAAACACGGTTTTCTCCATCTGGAGGACGCTTGCGATCGCCCGACTTCACAGCGATTCCCCGCGCGATGGTTCAAGAAAATATACTTCGCCGCGAAGACGTCGCTCGGATCGGAGAAACCGGAATTCCCGATTGGCCAGGCGGCGCACGACCGTACCTGTTGGGCGGACTCGTCTGGCAAAAGCTCGCGCGCGAAAACCTTTCGATCGTCGGCGATCTCAATGACGCCTACGCGAGGCGCTTACCATTTTTCATCGACGGCCCACTCGAAGACCGCACCGGGAAAAGTTGGCAGGGCTATCTCGAATCGGTCTACAGCGAGGTCGAAAAACGATCGGCTGAGCAAATCGAAGAAATTTGCGAGAATGGTTGCGTCGAAGGCACGAAGCTTGGAGAAAAAAGTTTTTTTACTCGCTCGCCGGTACTTTCGCGCACGTTCACCGAAAATGGGGCCGCGAAATCGTTGGCGTTTATTGCCCGTGAACACAATAACGATTCTGTCGTACAAATTGTCGATCGAACAGAAACTGGAAATTTCGATTTCTCGAAAGTCGTTCGCGCGGCCGAGCCCACATCTTCGAATCGCCTGACTTGGTTACCCGATGCAAGTGCGCTCATCTACGACGGCATCGATGACTTCGGTCGCTTTGAAACGCGCAGCGAGCTTTGGATGTACGATCGACCCAGCAAAAAAGTAACCAGGCTCTCACGCGGTCTTCGCGGGCGCGAACCCGACGTCAATCTTGAAGGCAAAAAAGTCGCTTTCGTCCAACTCACCACGGGGCGTTCGCAGATTTCAGTGGCGGAATTTTCGCGGCGGTCCGACGGCACGCCAACCCTGAGTGCTGCAAAAGTTCTGTATGTTCCGGTCGGCGAGACGCGCGTCTCGTGGCCCACTTTTGTCGGCCAAGACCTCTTGCTTTTTGTCGAACGCACGGCTGACGGCAAAGAAGGTTTAAAGCTACTCGACGTCGCCAGCGGCCGCGCGCGGTCAATCGAGACCGGAGGCTCGGCGACCTTTCCCCGGCTCATTCTCGAACCGAAGGGTCGCCGCCGCATTCTGTTCGCATCAAATCGTACTGGCATTACAAATCTGTACATTGCCGACATTGCCAATCGTGCAACCGAGGCCGGCTACGAAGACTTCACTTTGACAAACTCAATGCCGCTGACGAATTCGATCTCGCGAGCTTGGGTTGGCGACTTCGATGTAAAAACGGACAGCCTCATTTACTCGCGCCTCGACGGCGATGGTTCGCGCCTTCGTGTTTCAACCGCAGCTGATCGTGCGCTTAACCAATCGCTGCAAGACGGAAAACTTGCCAAGGTCCCGCTCCTGATCGAACGCCCAGAACCAAAACATCAACCCGTCGAAGTGACGTTTGCCCCTGACCAACTCGACGCACATGATTTCAACGTGTGGCCACACCTTGTCCCTCGCTACTGGATGCCGTACGCGGCCTACATCCCGGGCGGCGCGTTTTTGTCGGCTTCGACCTCGGCGGGCGACCCGATGGGCCGGCACTCGCTTGCGGCCTCATTATCAATGGATACGCGCGTCGGAAAGCCAAACTTTTTTGCGGCCTATTCGAACTACACAACCGATGTTCGCTACACGGTGATCGCTGACGACTACTGGCAACGCCTCTCAGGTCTCGATCGACGGGCGACCACCGGTGATTTGTCAGGAAGCTTCTTCGTCAACGGACTATCGAATAAATGGAGGGGTGAAGCCGGTCTTAGCCACGAACGAACCGAACTTCCTCTTTCAACCGGCGGCACCGATATTCGTATCAAAAGTGGTCCACGAGTTGGCCTTCTTTGGCAAAACGTCAGTCAACGCGGTTACGAAGTTTCGCCCGAAAAGGGTGGCTACTTTCGCGTAGCACACGCTCGGTACTTGGCCGAGCTCGGAAATCTTGTTTACGACAAAACCGACCTTTCGGCTGCGACCTACCTGTCTCGCATTTCGAATCCCAAATTTTTAGGCTGGCTACCCGAACGTCATGCGATGAACTTTTCGGGCGGTGTCAGCTGGCTTCCCGGCCTCGATCGTCTTCTGCTGGCTCCTTCAAGCGTGAGTCTGCCAATTGAAACCGTCGCGCTTGGGTCGAGCACCACAAGCTTCGTGATGAGAGGATATCCGTCGGGATCATTTCTTGCCCGAAAACTTTTGCGAAGTTCGTTTGAGTACCGACTGCCACTTTCTAACTCGTACCGCGGCTTCGGCACAAAGCCTGCGCTGATTCGAAGGTGGCACGCGGCCGTATTTACCGACTTTGTCACATTCGAAGGAGCCTTCTACGACTTTAGTGCCAACACGTATCGTCGAACCGAGCTCGGCAACATGTTCGCGGCCGTTGGCGCTGAGGCAAGGCTCGATTCAACGCTTTTCTACCATCTGCCGGTGCAATTCATCTTCGGGGTTCACTTTGGGTTCGACAAACGTGTGAATCCGAACGGCGCCTACCCTGTCATCTCGGTCGCCCTCTAAAACTGCCGTTGTGTTCGCCTGATACTCGCAGTGCACGACTTTAGAAATTTTTAGCTTCGTGCCACTGCGCACGAAAGGAGTCTGCACATGGGATCAATCAATCGGGTCACAATCATGGGGCTAATCGGAGCCGCACCAGAACTCAAATTCGCGAAAAACGGGAAGCCGTTTGTGAAGCTGAGCCTCGCGACACACAAACGCTTTAAAGACCAACAGGGTACAACCAAGCGCGAAACGCAGTGGCACAGCGTGATGCTTTGGGGAAAAAATGCCGAGCTCTGTTCAACCTACTGCGAAAAGGGCGCCCCGATTTATATCGAAGGGCATCTCGCGCCGTACTCGAAGGGTGAAAGCGGGTCCCTCACCCATCACATCAGTATCGTGGCTGACCAGGTTCAATTTATTCCCGGTACGAAGATGGCGCAGTCTTCAGACCGAGGCGAATTTGAAGGACATTCACCCTCGCCCTTTTCATCAGACAATCCATTGCCCTAGCCGGTCTCTGTCGAAATTCCTACTTCATTCAATTAGATGTGCGACGAAGTCGAGGGGCGACTCCCGCTTATTTGGGGCGCGGGGACGCTGACAGGCCGAGGTTGCCTCTTGACAATTTCTCGTACCAACGTCGACAGTTAAGAGAGGGGCTTGGCCCTCTGCGGTAAGAATGTGCCTCGTCGGCCCTCAGGATTTGAGGGCTTTAGCGAAGTAACTGCGCAGAGACTCACCAGCTTTAGGGGGTTCTTCCATGGACGGAATGGAAATCTTAGGTCATCGGCAAGGTGCACAAGCCGGTGCAACATCGGGCACGTCGCAATCAGGCGCACAGCCGTCGCACTCGGGCGCACAGCCAATGACACAATCGGGCCTTCGTAACGACCGCCTTGGTTGGATTAAAGAGCTCGTTCGAGCCGAACAGCGAATGGAAGAATCGGGCGTGATTGAGTTCGGCCCTGCTTTTGACCCGGCACAAATTCTGGTCGCCGAATCTGTCGCTTTCATGAACGAATTGAAAACCGTATTCGTGGATTCCGCCTCAGCCTTTAACCAGCTGAAGGGTTCGTCTCTCGGTCGAGTGAAAATCTACGGCATTGCGAATACGCACGCCGATTTCATGCTCTTTCGAAACGGCTTTAAGCTCATCTTCTCATTGAAAGAACCAGGCGCTGTGTCGGTTCGTTTCCATTACGTCGGCGCTGGCTTTCAACCGGCCGGGGCATCGATGGCTCCAGGCGGAGCCGCTGTTGCTAGTCACGTTGGCGAAGAGGATTTATTGATCGCGCGCTGGGGTGCATTTGGTGACTTGAATTGGACCTATCAGGAACAAGCGATCAAGACCGACTATCTGGCTCGGTACTACTTGACGCGTTTTGTGCGCGAAAGCGCGAAGTAGATTCGCACTTTAAGCTAGACAGAGACATCCAGCCGGCCACGCCTTCGCTGCTCGCTGGGTTCTTCGACGTACTGAAAGCTCAAAGGGTTAATCGCGGTCACGCGCATTCGAATCGTATCTCCGACTTTCAGACTTCGCTTCGATTCGTTTGCTACACGCATGATCTCAGATTGAGGTTCGTCGGCGCCACCTCCGAATCGCAAAATAACTTCGCGTTCATCGAGCACCTCAACAACGACCGCTAACACCGGGTCGCCTCGCTTCCAATGGCGAGCGGGGTTCGGCATCAGATCCTCGGAAACTCAACGCGCCGAATGATCTTCGGCTGCACAGCGCTGGCTGGCGCAGAGGGCGACGTCGCCGTCTGTGGTGCACGATCACGCACGAGGGCCGCGGCCGCACGAGCGGCTTCAAGCTCTGCTCGCGTATCACGCGGTGGGTTTGGCTGGTTTGAATTCGAAGTTTGTGGCGGGGCCGAAGCCACGGTGTCGACTTGCATCCACGGCAAAACTAGATTGGGTGCGTCTGCCCGTGCTTGAGCAGAATCAACGATCGCCGGCGTCTCGGTCGCCGGCGTGTCGGCGGCCGGCTTGCCTGTCTGCGCAGTTCTCTCGGCGGCCTCGACTGCTCGTCGAAACTCTTCGCCGATGCGCTCGAGACTTGAAGAATCAACCCGAGGCGTCTCAAACGCCCGAGTCATGTCGGGCATTACGTTTCTTGCCGAACGATGAGCTAACTCAAGATCGAGATTCTGCATTTCAAATTGCAGCTTACTCAGCCTCTGCACCAACCCCTCTTGTTCGGGACTCAAATTGGGCTGTGGGACGGGCATCTGTTGACTGGCCTCAGACCCGCCAAGCGAAGTCATCAACTCAACCTCAGGTTCGCGCGCCCAGGCCGGCAAATCTTCTTCCCGAAACGAGAGACTCTCTTGATTGACCTTCGCGATGAATTCAATCTCGCCCATTGGAAGGTCGACGTCGCGAGCGATATCTTCAACCGACACGCCCGCGTGTGCGAGCCTTGCGGCCTTGATGTACTTCACTGAGTTTTGTCTTTCGATAATCTCATTGTGCGGAATTTTATCCTGAAAAATCTGTGCGACCTCGAGACTTTGATTCATCGACTGACGAACGGCCGCAACTTGCTGCTCGGCCAGCGAAATTTTGGACTGAAGCTCTTTCGACTTTTGATCGAGAAGATTCAGCATCTGCTGTACTTGATGCTCGGTGCGATCGCTAAGGTCTTCGAGCACCGCAATTTTACTGGACAACAACTGAAGGCCTTTTGACAAACGCGGATCATCTTTCGCCGGCCGACGAAGACGAGCAAAGATGACGAAGAAGCCGACAGCGAAAACGAGAGTGGTGAGAATCTGGAAAAACATCGGGAAGGACATCAAGGGCCCCCTTATCACTTCTCTTAGTGTGAAGGGGACCTGACTTTTAGTCGACCGACGTAAGACCTGAAACGCTTCGGAATGATCCGAATCGGTCGGACTCTAGACCGAGGTCGAGGAGTGACGTCGCACAAAGGACTATTTTTCTTTCGAGTCCGAAAGAATCTTGTAGCCCTCGTTTGCAAGCAAAGTGGCAGCGATGAGCTTTACGAGTGTCGACAGTTGTTCGTCTTGCCGCTTCGTCAACCTCCAGAATTGTTCAGACCGAATTCGATCTGCATAGGCAGGACCAAGCTGCAGATACTCTCTTCGATCCGACAGCCCTGTGAAATCGCCGAGAAAACGAAATGCCTCTTTCTGTTTTTCTTCAGGCAAAGAAT
>JALHOI010000070.1 GCA_022843085.1 Pseudobdellovibrionaceae bacterium | reverse complement strand
AAGCTTGTACAGAAGCGGGCTTACGGATATACATCGTTCGAAAATTACCGACTGAGATTGCTAAATGCTTGTTGTTAAAGGCTTTTAGGCGCACGCCCACCATGAACTGAGAAGAACCGAAGAACCGAAGAACCGAAGAACCGAAGAACCGAAGAACCGAAGAACCGAAGAACCGAAGAACCGAAGAACCGAAGAACCGAAGAACCAAAATGGAGCGGGCGAACGGATTCGAACCGTCGACCTATACCTTGGCAAGGTATCGCTCTAGCCAACTGAGCTACGCCCGCGCTCCGAGAGAATCGACAACCTACGGGCCCGGCTGGGGGCGTGTCAATGCTCTCATCGAAACGGCCCCGTTTTTAGGCACCTTTGCGGCTATCGAGGTACATCGAGATGTATTGCCAGCCCGAAACCAGGCTTAAGATCGTGCTGACCCACAGGGCGATGCGGCCGATCTCGCTGAGTGGAATCTCATACAGGCTTCCGATCAGTACGCAGGGGATCGCGACCATTTGAACGGCGGTCTTCCACTTGCCGGTGGCCTTGGCGTCGATGATGAGGCGGTCGGCTGCGGCGATTGAGCGAATGCCGCCGATCAGGATGTCGCGCGACAAAAGCAAGATCACAAGGATCGGGCCGTCGCGGCCCAAGACACCCAGGGGAATGAGCAAGATCAAGACGGTTGAAACCAGGATTTTGTCGGCGATCGGATCCATGAACTTTCCCATGGTCGTCTGTGCGTTAAAAAGCCTCGCGTAGTAGCCGTCGGCCCAATCGGTGATCGACGCGATGATGAACAGAGCCGCGGCGAGGTAGCCGGCTAAGGGGCGCTCCATCAGTTCTAAGATCGCGATCATGGGAATACACATGACCATGCGCGACCACGTTAACCACATCGGAAGCTTTTTTTTCCAAGTCAAAATCGTCCGCCCTTGGTGCATAATAAAGAGTGTCTGCCGCCGGCAAGCGAACCACTGGACGTAACGAAGGTCAACACGAGCAATGTCACGACGCCCGAAAGCTCTAATTACCAGCGCCGTCTTGATTGCGATCGGGGGGCTCGGTCACGCAAGCCAGGCCGATGCTGCGTTTTGGGAGGGTAAGCCGAAGCTTGAAGCTAAACTTCGCGATGAGCGGGCCGTGCTTGTATCAGTGCGTACCGACAAAGGCGTCGCGGACCCGAAAGCCGATCTCTTTACGATCAATGGAGTCGGCTGGGTGAAGCGCGACGCCGCGGTCGTTTTTAAGTTGGCGCAGCACTATGAGCAGCTGAAAACTGTGAGCGAGATTTTTCGCGAAGTGAAGTTCGAATCGAAAACGAACCGCGTTTTCGTTATTTGCCAGGCCCTGGGCTATCAGGCCCGAATGCTTCTGGCGATTCAGACTCGCAGTGCCGGTCCTGCAACCGCGTCAGACACAGCCGCGGTTGGCCGCAATTTACCGGCGCAGATTTCCTTTGAAGTCGTTGACGGCCATTTCTTAGGCTTAAAAGGCGTGATGGAGTTTCGTGAGCTGCCCAGTGCGACTCGTCAGACGGTGGCTTCACAGACAGAGGTCACATTTCGTGTTCACCATGAGGCGCGCGAAATTCCAATCCCGCGAATGCTCGTTGGCTTTGCGCTTGAGGTGATTGTTCAAAAAGTGGCGGTCAAGATACGCAGCCACTTCGAACAAGCTGACCAGGCGGCGTTCTAGGCGTTCGAAATGTTCTTGGTCTTTTTGGCGCGCTCTTGAATCGCGCGTTTTGAAACCACGGTCGAGGTTTCTCGAAAGGCCGCGGGGCGTTCCCACGCGCTAGGAGACGGAAAATCGATCGCGCGAGGCTTCACGACTTCGCCAAACTGACGTTCGAACGAGATGAGCGACTTCGCGACCTCTTGCGGAAAGGCACCGCCATAGATGTCTTTTAAGTGAGCCTTCCAGTTGGCAAGTGCCTGCACCATCAGAGCTCGCTCGCCGTTTTCGCTGGCGTGTTCGCAAACGCGCGAAAGATAAAGATTCACGGCCTTAGCCGATTGAGTTTTGTCGCCATCGACAACCGTGTGAAGAAATGCGCACAGCATATCATAAGCCAAGAGGTCTTCGATTTTTGTTTGAGCATTTTCAAGGGCGTAGACGCCGATGCCATAGAGGGATTCGTCCATATGGGCGTTCCAAATTTCGACGGCGCGGTGAAATTCCGCGAGTTTCACATGGCAACGAAGAGTTCCGAGAGTCACTTTCGCAAGAAGGTACGAATCAAGTTGCCCCGACTTTTCAACGTCGCTGATGATCGACGCGTACGACCTCAAGGCTTCGCGATATTCGCCGCGAGAAAGAGCGGCATCGGCTTTTGCGCCGGCGGCACAAAATTTTTCAAGTTGAGAATCAGTCAGCTGTTGGCTGCGAACTGGAATACGACCCATGGTTTTGGCTCCAAGGTAAATTCGATCGAAATGAGATCTTAAGTCAGACTTCAGTTTCGGGTAATTTCGATACAATTCAGAGCCCAGAACAAGTCGGGTCGAGCCGTGAACTCGCGTTAAACTTTGGGTTCCCATAAATTTATACTTAGGGAGTTCGAACATATCGGTCTTGCGTGAACAGCCTGTGCCTAGTAAAAATAAGGCCAGGTGTATGAGCCTGAAAAGGAGGTGGTGCCAATGTCTTTAAGTCATAAACGTTGGACCGCCGCCCAGGAGTGCCGCTGCTAGGCGAAAGCCTGGATAGCCGTACTGACTGAGCGTCGGTCCACTAAAACCGCAACCGCAGGCAATTACGCCGGCAGTTGCGGTTTTTTTTTAATCTCGAGGTCGGGTTTAAGAAGCGCGTTTTGTCGTGTCTGTCCGCAGGCAGCTTTGAGCTTACGGTCCGCGGAACTCAACGGTCACCGTGTTCGTCCGGCAAAGAAGTTGGCCACCGCGGTAGTACTCAATCCTACGGGGGTAATTGCCGACGGAACGCGGATCCAAATTCAGAAGTGATTCTTCGAACATCGTATAGCTACCGGCTCGTGTAATTGGAATATCGCGGACCCCTGTTGCGGCCCCCGCTGAGCCCGTGTAGTTGTTCACGTCGGTTCCTGTCCACTGCGCGGTGACCCCGGCCGAGTCACCGATGTAGAGTGAGCTCCATTGAATGGCGCCTTGCCATGGAATCGAAGCGCTCGAGATTGTCATCTGGCAAGAACCTGGCGGATAGTTGCCGTTTCGACCCTCAGCTCGGCCGGCCATAAGATAATGTCTGTAGGCGCACCCGCCGAAATGTCCGAGAGCGATGGCTGCGGTGACGTCTTGATTCATGATTCGATAAATCTTTTCGTTAAAAGTCGAATTTGGATTTCGACCTTCAGCACAGCCCCAATTTCCGTAGTGTTCGATCGCTGACGTAATTTGCCGTGAATTGAGTGCCCTTAGAACGTCTGGATACTGAGCGAGGTAATAAGTCTCATCAAATTCAGGAAATTTCTGCTGCAGTAAAGCAGCCGCGACGAGCCGCGATATCGGGTGTGACGCCAAGTTTTGTAAACGGCAAAAAACAAGCTGTTCGTGTGTCCGCTTTTGCCGGGCTCGTCGATATGAGCGCCGCACTTGCGAGAGCCGTTATTACTTTCAAAAAAAACCTCAAACATGCGAACAGCTTGAAACCCTAACTTTGAAACTAGCCTCAAATATCTTCTTCGGAGAAACGGATTGTAGACTCAAATCGTTTAAGACGGGCCCACACCGGTCGTCTCTTCGATCAGCTCTTTTTCAACCCTGTCATCTTTGCTGCTTCGAGAGGAGCTCATCCTTGCGAATTGACTCTTTTTTTATGGGACCTTAGTCTCGTTCAGCTATGAAAATCAGACTCAATGAAATACCCGAAGACGGCCGACAATTTTCTTTCACACGCGAAACCGGCGAGCTGAATTCCTCTCTAAAAGATTTGTTGGCAAAGGCTCCATACCGAGTCGATGTGACGATACGCCCCCTCGGCAATGCGTTCGAAATGGAAGGAAAGTTAGTCACATCAATGGCCGAGCTTTGCTCGCTGTGCGGTTGGGATCTGAATTTACCTCTCAACAAATCCTTCAAAGAAATATTGATCGAGCAGCCCGAGGTCGACCGCGAAACACACCACGTGCACGGAAGCGGTTCAGTCGATTTCCTAGGCGAGGTCGATGCCTCGGCCACCTACAAAGACGGCGTTTTCGAGATCGGCGAATTCATTCACGAGCTCGTCGCAATCTCTGAACCTCTCTATCCTGCCTGCGGTGACCCCGATTGCGAACACTTAGAAGAAGCCACCGCAAAGCGCGCCGAACTCGCCGCCGAGTTTGCAAAAGCCGACGAAGCGAAATCGCCATTCGCAATGCTCAAAGACTTTCAGCTAGAAAAAAAGCAGTACAACAAGCGACCGGCAAAGCCGGCAGCCCGGGGTTAACGTGTGAACGAGCGACCGGCGAAGCCGGCAGCCCAAGTTTTAATGTCCCCCGAATCGGTTCCCATCCCCCAGGTGGCAAATTTTGACGGGGGGGGTACGGGCGGGGCGGGCTCGGGTTTTTCGCGACCTCCCGATAGGTGTGGTTGCGTACGCGCGACCCGAGGGCCGTGGAGGGCCCGAGCCGATCGGGCGAGGTCAGGATGACCGCGTCGCGAAAAACACGAACTCGCCCTGCCCGCCAACAACACAACTAAATTTGGACTCCGGACTCTAGCGGATAACTTCCCCGAATATCATCCGCCGTATCGTGCTGTTGATCGGGCCCGGCACTCGACACGACGAGTTCGTTTCGCAGACGACTGTAGGCGAGCCTATAGGCTTGGCCCCATTGGTCTTTCGATGTGTCTCGCTGAGTGCCATTGGTTGTTCGCATATTTGTTTTTAAATAGCTCTCGAAGTTTTCAACTCGAGGATGCGTGCCGTCGATGGTATCGATGTAAACCATTTTCGAAATCTCGCTAATCTCTTGCTGGGTGGCGACGACTTCGGTTGTTTGCATAACTTTCGCGATTTGCGCTTTGAGTTTTGGACTCGAAGCGGCGGCCCCGCCTACAATTGTCGCGAGCGGAATCAGTTTTGCGAGCGCGCTAATCATCATGCAATTTCTCCGATGCGGATTTCAGACACTGTCTCGAGGTAGAGAGCGATCGACGCGTGCTGAGAAAGTACGCGCCAAAATTGTGCCGATGTGAGTTTTAGGAGTCGGCAAGGTTCGCGGGTCATGATGGTCGCCGAGCGCGGGGCGTTCATGATGAGCGCCATCTCGCCGAAAAAATCACCTTGCTGAAGCCGAGATACGATTTGGCCATTGTGGATGACGTCGACCGAACCGCGAATCAAAAGATAAAAATCTTTGTCTGTCCGTCCTTGCTCGATGATGTGCCGACCGGTCGCGACGTTGACGATGGTTCCTTCATTGAAAAACAGACTCACCACTTCACTTGGTGCATCTTTAAAAAGCTCACTCGAAGCGACGTATTGCCCCAGAATCATTCGATCGAGCAAGACCTCGGCTTCGGTTCTAAGCACCGAGTGATGAATCAGTTCGTCGATCGCCTTTCGCGGAATCGCGATAACTATCGAGGTTTCTGTCGCAATGACGTCAGCCGAGCGCTGTTTGTTAGCAAGTATCGTATTTTCTCCAAAAACCGTCGGAGCCTGAAGTGACGTTAGTTCCTCTGCTGCTCCCGTTTTGTGCCGCCGGACAACTGCGACTTGCCCCTCGATGAGCACATAGAGTTCGGTACTTGAAGTTCCTTGAACCACGATGTGAGTACCTTTCGGCACCGTGCGAGCTTCACCTTTTGAAAGCAAAAATAGAACGGCGTCCGGATGCAGACCCGTGAAGAGGGGAATCTTCAAAATCGACTGTGCAATTGCCTCGACATTCTCAAGAACGTGCGGAGTGATTTTCTTTTTCGATCTTTTTGAAAATCGGCTCGAACTCATTGGGAAGAGAACATTTTTCGCAAGAGTGCGAACGAGATCTACGATGAGGTAGAGAAAACTTAAGCCAAGTGCGAGAATAAGAATCGAAGCGGCTAATAGTTCGGCTAACGGCCCGTCTTTGAACGACGCGAGCATCGTTGTAATTAAAATGGCATCGTTTCGATTGATTAACGCAAGAAGAACATTGTAGCCCAACATCGTCCAGATCATGGCGACCGAAGAGTAAGCCGTGTAGACGCCAACATCGAGATATCGATCGTTCACCTGAAAATCTAAAACGCCACGATTTTGAAGATACGGAAGTAGTTGCGCCGACGATCGTTGATTATAAACGATGTTAAAAAAGCTTGAGAGTTCAGACTTGCGAAACGGATTGAGATCGATCAGGGCCAGAATCAGTGAAACCCAAAACAGATCATCAAGTCTTGACCAGTGGGGCGCAGCGGCTGAGGCGACAGCGAAAATAAAAAAGTACGACGATGCGACGGCCGCAAACGCGAGAGTTCCGAGCGTGCGTCCTCCCGCCATATAGATCTTGTCGTCGTAGCTTCGCAGCACAAATGAGAAAAGTCCGAGTTCAAGATTCAGTGAGCTTCTGGAGCCTGTTAACAGCATTGACAGGATAGCTTTGATCATCGTCTTTGCGGTCACTAAAATCGAAGCAGCTGCGAAGAAGAAAAGAAGACCTTTAACATAGCTATCTTGAATTCGTAAAAAGCCCGAGGGTACGTTGACGTAACCCAGGCCGATTGATCCCAACAAGAACGAAAGCGTAACAATCAGGGTGCCGACCGCAAATAGGCTAAATGCAAGAACTGATGGCTCGGACACCATTTTTCCAGACACAAGGTTCATTGAGAAAATCGGACGCGTCAGCCAAATCGATTCGCGTTCGAACATTTCGATACGGGCCTTTGCTGCGGGTGTCTCGAGCGCTTCAGTGCCGTCGAGGCATCCTTGAGTCTGAAGCTTTTGAAGCGTCGAGAAAAACGACTTAAAACGAACGCGGCCGTGCGCGCGATGAAGCGTCTCAAGTATGTCAGGTATTGTGCGTGAACCGTCGAGAAGCGGAAGAATATCGTTCGCGTAAGTAGGAAGCGAAACTTGGCGAGCTCCGTCGGAGGTTTCAAAAAGTAGCGGCCCGTCTTGGCTCGTCGAAACAAGTGAGCCAAAAATGTGGCCAGCTTTAAGCCGCGGCCGAGCATGTTGAAGCGAAGGCATCGAGGTGTGTAGAGACGAATTCGAGTTCGGGCTTTCATTGATCGGCATAACGTATCTTACAGAGACGTAGGTACCGAGAATCAAAGGAAAAGAAGTGAGCAAAACGCAATCGAAGGTTGACGTTCAAGCTTGTGGCCGGTGTGATAGGGCTGATGGCAGCAACTGGAGACGGCTTCAAAAAACTTCGAATGACGTTGGGTCGTATTTTTGGCGGCAGACTTTCGTCGGGTGATTCAGATCCTGTCTCGAGCGATGCAGAAATGGCGTCTTCCCAGCAACCAGCCGCGAAACACCAACCGGCGCAAAATCAATCATCCTCACTGAAGCTCAATCACAATCCGCGCCGCTACAAGCGCGCCTTGCTTTTAGCGGGTGGTGAGGGCGTTCAACAAGAAATCGCATCGGCTACGGTTCAATTTCGAGGTCAGCCCTATGCCGTCGTCGATTTAAGCCACACAGGTGTAGCGATAGAGCGCGGTGACCTTCTCGATATCGATTTTCCCGACACAATGAAACCCGAATCGATGGTTTTGAATGTGGGCATGCTTGAACCGTTCTCGGTTCAAGCGACACTGGCTCGTCATTCGAACACGGTACTCGCCTTTGAATTTGTCGATGTTACAACCGAAGGAAGGCTGACAATTGATCGTTTTCTCGATCCGAAAATGATCGGTCTGAATATGAGGGCTGTCGATCGGTCGTTCTTTTCGCCAGGTGAAACCTTCACCCTTTGGTTTTGTGGTCCGCGCGACACCAATTTTTTCTTGTGGATGAATTCGGGGCGGCTCGATCGCGCGATCATTCAGCTGGGCGATGAGCAGTTCACACTGGCCCCATCGGTCTCGCACGGAAACGCGGTCCGATTTGTCAGGCACAACGCACCTGCGGTTCAGAACGCCGGTCCGATCGAACTTCGTGATTCGGTGTTGTTTGCCCTCGACGTTGCTCTTCAGGTGAAAACCGGCGGCGACGCTATTTCAGGTCTCGTCGCTCTTCTAACTCAAGCCGCCGATACACTTCAGCCGGACACCTAACGTGTTTTTTCATCGTTATCGAATTCAGTTCTACGACACAGACGCCATGCAGGTCGTGCATCATTCGAATTACGTTCGGATTATGGAAGTCGCGCGCGTGGCGTGGATGCGTGAACTGGGGCTGATGAAATTTCACATTCCGCACGGCGCTCAAGTTTTAGGCGTAACTCATTTAGACGTGAAGTTTTTGAAGCCTGCGCTGTTTGATGACGAAGTTTGTATCGGCCTTGAGGCACGACTGAATGGAGCAAGGCTTCAGATTCGCTATGCGATGTGGCTTGAGCGCCTTGGCGCGTTCATTGCGATAGGAGAAACCGATTTAGTGCCAATGGTCGCAGCAACGCTTGTTCCCACTCGGTTTCCTCTCGAGATGCGCGAGCGTTTAAGAAGTCTTCCATGGAGCGACGAATGGCCAATGAAAAGTCCTCCCCGCATGCCGTGAGCCGTGCTATGACGGGCCAATGGATCGAAATTTAGCGTTAGAGTTCGTACGGATCACAGAAGCTGCGGCTCTTGCCAGCGCGCGTTGGATGGGCCGCGGAGACGAAAAAGCGGCCGACCAAGCCGCCGTCGATGCAATGAGGCGCGCATTCAACAGTGTTCGAATTAACGGTACTGTTGTCATCGGTGAGGGCGAGCGCGATGAAGCACCGATGCTTTACATCGGCGAAAAAGTCGGTATCGAAGCCGATGATGTTCCGGCCGTCGACATCGCCCTCGACCCGCTTGAAGGCACGACGATCTGTGCAACAGGTGGAGTCGGCGCAACGTCGGTGATGGCGCTCGCTGAAAGCGGAAATTTTCTGCATGCCCCTGACACTTACATGGACAAGATCGCCTGCGGGCCGGGCGCGCGCGGTGCGATTGATATCGACGCGTCACCTGAAGACAATATTAAAGCCGTCGCAAAACGTTTAGGTAAAGATGCAGCCGACGTTACGGTCGTGATTCTTCACCGACCTCGTCATGAAGAATTAATCGCTCGTATTCGAAAAACTGGAGTCAGAATACAGTTGATCGGCGATGGGGATGTTTCAGCTGCGGTTGCGACGGGCCAGCCCACATCAGGAATCGATCTGTTGATCGGCGTAGGTGGTGCGCCTGAGGGCGTTATCTCGGCCGCAGCTCTTGCCTGCATGGGCGGCGATTTTCAAGGTCGACTGAAATTTCGATCTGAAGATGAGCGGCGCCGCGCCGATAAAATGGGAATGAAATCTCTTGATCAAGCGTTGCGACTTCACGACCTTTGCAAGGGCAATGTCATGTTCGTCGCGACCGGAGTCACAACCGGCCCATTGCTTAAAGGCGTTCAGTTTTTACCCGGCCATCGCGCGACAACGCATTCGATTGTCATGCGCTCGGCGACCGGCACAATTCGCACGATCGAAGCCGAGCACTGCCTCGATCGGAAACCAGACGGCTTGCTGAACTCGGGCGCACGAGTTTAGTCTTTAGCGGTGGCAAAGCTTACGTGTTTCAGTTGCAGTCATGTGATCGAGTTCTCGGGTGCACCCGGACGACGCGAAGAGTGCGAAAAATGTCGCGCCGACGTTCACGTCTGTCGTAACTGCAAACATTTTGATCCCAAGGTTTACAATGAGTGCCGCGAAACACAAGCCGATCGTGTACAAGAAAAGGACCGATCAAACTTTTGCGATTTTTTTGAAATCGGCAGCGCTTCGGGTGGTTTGTCCGAACGCGAGAAACAACGAGCGGCCGCCGAGGCACTTTTTAAAAAGAAATAGTTGATCACGAGAGTCGACAACGACAGGCGAGGAATTATGGCTGATGCTCACGCAATCGAAACTTTTAACTGCACGCCTCAAGAATTTTTTAATATTGCAGCTGACTACGAGAAGTACCCCGAGTTCTTATCCGAGGTTAAGGCCTGTAAGGTTCTAAAGAACGAAGGCGAAAAAAAACTCGTTGAATACAAGGTCTCTGTCGTGAAGACGATGATCTACCAGGTGCGAACGATAGAAAAGTCGCCGTCG
>JALHOI010000069.1 GCA_022843085.1 Pseudobdellovibrionaceae bacterium | reverse complement strand
GCTCTTCCGATCTCGTCTCATTGAAGTCGAATTTCAGAACTCTTTGACTCCATTCGAACTTCAGACCCAGCGACTCGCGGCGATCTTAAAACTAAAAACTTTCGGCTACACCAACATGGAGCGCGGCGATGACGGTAATCGTTCGCTCAACAATCCGCTAGCAGATATGTCGAATGTTATTCATGTAAAGGCTAACAAGGATGTCGAACGGAGGTTCGGTTCGCTGGCTGAATTCCTAACGCCCGAAGAAACTGCGTCGCCGAACGGGTGGCGGGTCTTTGATGTCATGGGACGCCTGAATCCGCGTTTTGTTTTGAGCAGGTTCGAGAGTCGCGCGACCAACTTCCTTTACCTCTTTGTTATCACGGAAGACGGCCAGCTTAAGATTTCTCCGTTTGCTGAAGGGTCCGTCAATGCTAATAGCGACATCCTTCGACTTGCGCACGGTCGACGAGTTTTTGTGGGCGGCACCTTCACCATCGCGGCGGACGGTCGTCTCAACATCGTTCTGGATTCGCATCGGTATCAAGACGTTCGCAGTGAAGGTGACATTGAAAAACGACCGCAGGCGTACCGAACCGAAGGCCAAGAGGGGCTCGACAGCTTTGTCTCGTTTGCGTTCGGTCTGCAAACCGGTCGCGCCGTTCTCGGAATCGGAAGCGAATACGCGAATGCATTTTACACAACCAGCGGACAGGGTGACCGTGGGCAAGGCCGCGACAACTTAGGTGGTGATCGTTACGGTCACGAATCTTTCTTTCGATTTTTTGGTGGCGATTCGCGAGACGGCGACCCGCGCGGCGACGCGGGGTTTGGTTCAAGAGAAGCCTATGATTTTGTATTCAAAACCTTCAAATCGGGATCTCACTCGCGAGGCCGGGCCGAACGAGAAAAAGCTCGTAAGTTAGAATGGAAGAATGCGGATGCTCCGCTTGAATTTGAGAAGTGGCTGAAAGTCGTGGGCCTCGGTCGACAAAACGAACAGGCCAATCGTTTCGACTGGAGCCACTACGTTCTTCGTTCGAACCCTGATATGAGTGTCGATCAGCTCAAACTCGCTTATCGACGTGCTGCCGCGATTCTTCACCCAGATCGTCGTAAAGATCAGCCCGAGCCAATCTTGCGCGCACAGTATCAGCTTGTCGAGGAGGCTAACACTTTTCTCATTGAGCTTTCGGACGCGGACAAACGGGAACTCGAAAAATGATTAGGAAACAGCGAACCGAATGAAAGATGGTTTGAGAATGAAGTTTCGTTCTGACATTCCAAAGATGATTTTTTCGGCGTTCCTTGCGTATGCCGTTTTCGCCTTTGTCGGAACGTCAAAGGCTGCGGCTGCGCTGAAGTTGCCAGATCAATTTCTGAGCTCAAATGCGGTAGTGATTCTTGGGCTCGAGAACGAGACATCGATCAGCGAAAAGACGGTCGATAAGGCGGCACGAAGACTCTTATCTAAATTTCACCCTGACCGTTTCGATGATAAAATGAAGCACAGTGATGCCGATCGGTTAATTTCGAACACTGCAACCGGCCTCATTCAAAAAGCCCGCGAGGCGCTCATCGATTACATCAGGCTGAATCCTGACTTTAATCCTCAAAAATACACTGCGAATTTTGACCCACAAAAGCGGGGCTTCACGAACGGACAGGGCGGTGCATACAGTTGGGATGAGACCTTTGATCGCGGGCAATCACCGCCCCCGCGTAGCGAACGGTCATTCGGTAACGGAACGTCTGTCGTCACTGGCCAACACTTCAGTAGCTCACTGCGCGGGACATGGTTCGAGTTTCTGTATGAGCATCCGGGTTTCCTTCAAGCGGTGATTCCCATGAACGGAGTGTCGGTGAGTATCGATGCTTATGACGTTTTGCTTATTCTTCGACCCGAAACTTTTCCTCAAATTGAAGTTCGGTATATTTCTAAGCCGACAGTCAGCGGTGCTCCTCAGTTAGTTGAGTCGGTGTATGCCACGTACACGCGTGGGCATTATGCGGGTCTGCGTGGCCAACGTCATGACGCAATCGTGTTTTCTGATGGTCGCCATCTCATCAACGGGCTCGAGACCGGGCGTCCAATAACTCCCTTTGTCGCCACATCCTTTGGCGATACGGCAGGAAATTTCATCATCAACAGTTCGGTAGACTTTTTTCTCACCGAATTAGGACAAGACGGATTTCATACTGGCAATAACTTCGAAATGTATCGAAAGGATCCATTCGCGTTTTTACCTGCTCAAAAGCCGGTTGAAATACCGGGCTGGAAGAAGCTAGCCCTACCCACGAACACAAGCGTAATTCGGTTAGGTTACACGCCTTCAAAAGTGACGTGTCAGTCGCTCTTCGAGTAAAAAAAAGAGGGCACCGAGGCCCTCTTGTGTTGAAGTCACGCCGATTTCTTTAGGCGTGTTTCGATTCAGAATTTTAAAGCCCTAGTCCTGCGAACATCATCAACGCAAAACCAGAAACTAGAAGCAAACTCGAAGACCATTCTGTCATCATCGTAGTCATCTTCTGACCTAACCCAACAACTTGAGTGCAATGTTCGAGATGTTGTTGGCTTGGCCAAGAACGGATACCCCCGCTTGCATCAAAATGTTATTTCTGGTCATCTCGGCACTCTCTGCAGCGATGTCAGTATCACGGATACGCGAATTCGCAGCTGAAAGGTTTTCGTCCGAAATCATGATGTTTGCGCTTGTCGACTGCAGTCGGTTTTGCATGGCACCAAAGTTGGCGCGAATCGCGTTCACCGATACTAAAGCACGATCAAGAACATCCATACTGGCCTGCGCCGACTCCTTCTCGGCTAACGATTCAGCCGTAAGTCCGAGTGACTCGAGGCTGGCGTTTGCCGCCGAAGCGTTGAACGAAATGCGATCTTTAAACGGATCGTTGTTCGTACCAACTTGAATATCGATCACTCCGCCAGTTCCATTCAACAAGTCTCGTCCGTTAAACTTTGTCACTTCGGTGACCCGTTGAATTTCAGACTTCAGCTGTTGGTACTCAACATCCAAGAACTTTCGTTCTGTGTCGCCGATCGTGTCCGAAGCGGCCTGAACCGACAATTCGCGCAAGCGAATGATCATGTTCGAGACTTCGTTCAGACCACCTTCCGCAACCTGCACGAGCGAGATGCCGTCGTTCGCATTGCGGTTGGCCTGCCTCAAGCCACGAATCTGACCGCGAAGATTTTCGCTGATCGCGAGACCAGCCGCATCGTCGGCGGCCTGATTGATTCGTGCGCCCGAACTTAATCGAGCGAGACTTCGGTTCATGTCGCGCTGGGTACCTGTCAAATTCCGTTGCGCGTTCAAAGACGCAACGTTTGTAGAGATACGCAAACCCATTTATCCTCCTTGTGTCATTCGTGATCCTCCTTGATCAGAGCCAACCTTGGCCGAGAGCCGCATTCTGCAGCCCTTTGGTTTGTGGTCGCGCACAAAACATTTGCACACTCCCATATTGAACATCGGAAGAAGCCGTGAAGTTCAAGAGGCTAGAAAAAGTCTGGTTTTTTGTTGAGACGTGCGCCGGACAGTCGGCGAAGCGAGAGAGTTCGAGCAGAGAATTCGCGCAGAGAACTCGAGACGAGTTGCTCAAAAGACTCGCGAACACGGCTTGCGTCGCCGTTTTTAAATTCGTCGCTCGCTTCCGCGCCGACCTTCGGTCGGACGAACCGGGTACCTTCTGCCGCTGCTTTAATTGTGGGGCTGTAAATCACAACCCCACATAGCAGGAAACAGATTCAGTCAGTCGGCTAGAAAGAAAGCGCGCTTTCATCTAGCTTGTAAATCTTGGCCGCGGAGTGGATTAGTTCTCCGGCATGGCCTCATTTACGGGAAGGTTAGAGTTCATCAACCTTGGAATGTCTTGTTCAAGAGCGAGAGCGCTGTGTTCGATGTCTGGTTCGCTTGCGCGAGGACTGAAGTTCCGGCTTGCAACAGAATATTGTTGCGAGTCATCTCTGCAGTTTCCTCGGCGACGTCAACATCACGAATTCGTGAGTTAGCAGCCGACAAGTTTTCAACCGAGATCGCGATGTTACCGATCGTTGATTGCAGACGGTTTTGGATCGCTCCAAAATCGGCTCGCATCGCGGATACGCTAACAATCGCAGAGTCGATTGCACTTAAACTATTCTGAGCCGACGCTTTGTCCGCAACACTCGTGAGGTTCACACCGAGTGCGGCGGTATTCGCATCTGCTTTTGAAGAGTCGAAGGACAGACGGTCAATATTTGGATCGTTTCGGGTGCCGACTTGGAAGTCGAGAACCGAACCTGTACCACTCAACAGCTGTGTGCCGTTGAATTCGGTACCATCCGCGATTCGATCGACCTCTGAAACGAGCTGATCGTATTCCACGTTGAGGAACTGACGTTCCACCGGGCCGATCGTGTCAGAAGCGGCTTGAACCGCGAGTTCTCGCAAACGAATCATGATGGATGAGATCTCGTTCAAGCCGCCTTCTGCGACCTGGATGAGCGACACACCATCTTGTGCGTTTCGCGAAGCTTGCTTGAGGCCGCGCACTTGCGCTCTCAAGTTTTCACTAATCGCCAAGCCCGCCGCGTCGTCTCCCGCACGATTAATGCGGAAGCCTGACGACAAGCGCTCGAGGCTCTTATCGAGACCGTACTTCGTGCCCGTCAGATTCCTCTGGGCATTCAGCGAGGCCACGTTTGTGTTGATTCGTAGACCCATACATCCTCCTTGAAGTTCCGCTGATCATCCTTGATCCGCGGGATCCACCGTTCTGAGGCGATGGACCTTGGGTATTCTTTCTCAGCTGACTCATCGGCGTCTCAAAATGGCGCTGAAGGGTAAACTTCGAGATTTATCCCACAATGAGACTTTTCTGGATTTTCGTCGTGTGGATTTCAAGACCTAGGGCGGGACAAAGCGCATTGAGCCTGGCCGGTTACTTTAGTCTTCCAAGAATTTCGCGCAGTCGATCGCGCTCTTTAAGATCGATGCAGTTGAGTTCGAGGACTTGATTGATCGCATCTCGATAGGCTTTTACGACGGTTTGCGAGGGGAAATCTTCTTTTCGATGCCGAAGTTCAGCCTTAGAAAGTACAAGGCGCGTCTCATTGCATTCGAGCTTTTCTCCATAAGTGCTTTTTTTCGAATCCGTCAGCACGACGAAGCCGCTATCGACGGTCGTCGGCATACGAATTCGCAGCATCGTGCCAATTTCTGGCAGCAGAATTGGCTTTTGAAGAATCGGGTAAAATCGACGCGGAATCGAAATATAGTTTTGCGTAAATTGAAGACCTTGCTGATTTTTGTAAGTGAATTCAACTTCTGAATAAGGACCGCCCGTCAGGACAGAATTACCAGCGCGAATCGCCGTTACGGTTGCATCTGTTTCGTAACCACGAACCGTCAGAAAGGTTGCGTACGATTTCGGACTTTCTACAAACATCCAGTAGGTGCCTGCCGCCGTTGCGACCAAAATAACCAAAGTCACAAAGGCTGCATTAATTTTAGAAAACGTGTTTTGAAATAACGCCGAAAGTATCGATCGAAAAACCCAAAGAAGCGGAAACAAGACCAAAGGCGTCAACATCGGAAACAAATTGAGCCAGTTCCAAATGTAGACAATGCCCTTCAATTTTTCTTCCCTGTTCGTTCGTAGATGACGAAGTCGTAGCTCGGAAGGCCGTTAGTTCCGCTGTCGGCGCCCGTGCGGCGCTGAACTTCGCGAAAGTCCTCTTCGTTCCAGCGAGGGAAGTGCGCGTCGCCGCTGACCTCAAGATCAATCTCTGTGAGGTAAATGCGATCGGTCTTACCCAGAAGCGCCTGGTAGATTTCGCCGCCGCCGATATTAAACACTTCGGTGCCCCAATCGGGTTCAGCCGAAATCAATGCCTCGGCCGCCTCGAGAGCCTCTTCGGTGCTTCCCACAACAAGAAACTGATCGCTGTCGCCGACGATCTTTCGCGGTGGCGCGTAGTCAGATTGGCGGGTCACGACGATATGAAATCGACGCGGCAGAAGCGCCGGAAAAGTCTCAAGCGTCTTGCGCCCCATGATGAGAACATGCCCGTCGGTGATTCGTTTGAAAAATCGCATATCTTCAACGATGTTCCACGGTAGGTCACCGTTCGCGCCAATTGTGCGGTTTACTGCCATCGCGGCAATGCTTGAAAGAATCATGGTTTGAGAGAACCGTGAAACACTTCGACCGTCAACCCTAGGGACCGCGCACCGATTCGGCCGTGAACTCAGCTCACAAAGACTTTGTGCAGCGAAATCCGATGTTTGTTTCGCCGTTGATTCCGCCCGAAACGAGGTCTGCCGCGAAGATTCCGGCGTGACCCGCGCCACTCGCGTGCGAACCTCGCGTCATGACATACGGGCTTCTCGCGCCGCTTGCAGTCGTAAGACTTAGACTGCCGATTCCATTCTCGCTGTGCGAAAGATTAGAATTTGCAGGGTACATCCAGTTCGGAGAAAAAACGCCGGCTGGAGCTGACAGCCTGACAGACTCGAGTGCACTTTGGGCCGCTGCCGAGAAAAGTTCAAAAGCGGCCTCGACCCCGTGTGTGTACTGAAGTGTGCTGCCAAGTCCGTCAATGTCGTTGTACTCGCGAGCATTTCCGCTCACATCCCAAACGTGATCACCGTTTGAGAGCACAAATCGGCGTCGCTGCTCGGCACCTAGCCGTGCGCTTTCGCTCTGTCCGGTCCCGATGAATCCGTTGCTTCCGTCGCCTGCGCTAAGAAGCAGTGAACCGTTGACCGCATATCCGTCGGCAACGGCCGTCCCTGAAATTTCTGAGTCCGAGTGACCGGAATACATAAGCCCAGAGCCGACCGTGTTCGATTTCCAATTGGCAGGGGTTATTTCGAGATTACGGGCCATCGCGCCCCACTCTTGGGCTGTTACCAAATGATAGTCGCTGCCGAGGCTCGCGCATTCGGATTGGGCGTTAGCATACGTGATCATGACCCACGGAATTCCGGCTGGTCTAGATTGTGGAACATAAAGCGACGGATCAAGTTGAACACCGCCATTGACCCCATCGTTGACAGTCACACCCTAATTGGTCGCGACTTTCATTTCATAAGTCGAGATGCAGAAGGCTGGGACTCCAAGATTTGCGTCGGCTGGAACGAGTGCGAAATTGTCGGGACACGCGCGAACGATGGAAGTTCGCCCTGACCTGGTCGCCGTACCGCTGGATTGAGAAATTTCAATCGACTTCGAACCTTCGTTCGCCGAGAGATTCACGGTCGCCACGAACTTGCTGACGTTGCATCCGGTGACAACCGGTTCACGTACTCCAGTGCCCGATACCGTAACTGGGCCTGCTGCTGTTACGCACGAGCCCGCGACCTCGATCGTTGATTTATTGAGAAGCTCGCCTTCAGCCGGCGACGTTAGAGCAAGCGGAGTGAAGTCGAGTGGCGCTCCATCAAAGCCGCCCGAGCAGCCGAACTGAATCAGCGCAATCAAGACCAGCGCAGCTCGACTTAAGTAGAGTTTCATGAAGGCCTATCGGCCAATTTCTCGGTTTACTAAACCGGAATTGACGAACTTAACGACAAGTAAAGATTCTAAACCGCGACCTCGGCCTTAATGGTCGGGTGTGGGTCGTAGCCTTCAAGAACGAAATCTTCATATTTGAAATCGAAAATCGACGTTACAGCGCTATTCAAAATGAGACGGGGGCTTGGGCGTGGCTCGCGCGAAAGTTGAAGTTTGGCTTGTTCGATGTGGTTTGAATAGAGGTGAGCATCGCCAAGAGTGTGGATGAACTCACCTGGCATCAGGCCTGTAACCTGCGCCATCATCATGCACAGAAGCGCGTAGCTAGCGATGTTAAACGGCACACCGAGAAAAACGTCGGCACTTCTTTGATACATCTGAAGCGAAAGTTTGCCGCCCGTGCCGTCGGCGTTGCGGCCTCCGACATAAAATTGAAAAAAGGCGTGGCACGGTGGCAGTGCTTGCTTATCAACGTCACCAGGGTTGAACGCAACGACAAGCATGCGCCGAGAATCTGGATTTGTTTTGATGGTGTCGACGACGTTCTTAATCTGATCGATCACGCGTCCGTCCGAAGCTTCCCACGCGCGCCATTGCTTTCCGTACACCGGACCGAGGTTGCCATTTTCGTCGGCCCATTCATCCCAGATGCCGACTTTGTTTTCTTTGAGGTACGCAATGTTCGTGTCGCCTTTGAGAAACCAAAGGAGCTCGTGGATGATCGATCTTGTGTGACACTTTTTCGTTGTGAGAAGGGGAAAACCCTTGGCCAAATCAAAGCGCATCTGATGACCGAATACACTGCGTGTGCCGGTGCCGGTGCGATCTGACTTCTCTTCGCCGTGATCAAGAATGCGCTTAAGAAGTTCAAAGTAAACCAGATCTGCTTGCCCAGGCTCGAAGCTGGAAGATCTTAAATTCACAGGGCTAGCGGTCGGTTTGCTCAGTGTCGTCATATTCAGTGTTGTCAGGTCCATGACAGCACTAAATCAATCCCAACTACCGTTGCCAACCGGCAACTGCGAAGCGCTCGACTAAAATCCGCCGCATCGCCGCGCGGGGTCAAACTCCTTTACAGCGACCGCAATCTAGCTCAGAAAAAGTGCATGGAAATCAAAGACCCGATACACGGTTCGATCGGCCTAAGCGAGGCCGAAGAGGCTATTCTTGAAACACGCGAGTTTCAACGCCTGCGTCAAATTAAACAATTGGGTTTTGCGGAATACAGCTTTCCAGGAGCTTCACATACGCGCTTTTTGCACTCGCTTGGCGTGATGCATCTCGCGGGTCGCGCCTTTGATTCGATTTTTCAAAGTTTTAAATTTTCGAATGAAAGCGCGAAGGCTCGGCTCAGGCGGGCGGTTCGGCTTGGTGCGCTTCTTCACGATATCGGGCACGGCCCGCTTTCACACACCACAGAAGACGTCATGCCAAAAGTTTCTGAACTCGACATAAAAATCTATGGGTCGCGCGAGCGCGGTTACTCGATTGATCCTCTGCGAAAAGCCACTCACGAAGACTATTCCATTAAAATGGTCACCGATTCAGAACTCTCTCGATGTCTTGACAAAACTTCGAAGGACCTAACAGGAGTTCACGTTGCTTGTTTGATCGATCGCGGCGTTAAAGCGCCAGATGATTTTTTTGTCGATCAGGGCCTCGATTTCAGACCGATTCTTTCGCAGGTTGTATCGAGCGAAATGGATGTTGACCGCATGGATTACCTTCAGCGCGATGCTTATTTTTGCGGAACAAACTATGGCAGCATTGAACTGGATTGGCTTGTCGGAAATCTGACGTACCACGAAGTTCGAGGAAAAGTTCATCTCGCATTGAATCGGCGTGCGCTCTATACATTCGATGACTTTCTAATTTCGCGGCATCACATGTACTTGATGGTCTACTTTCATCACAAAAGTATTATTTTTGAGGAAATGCTGCAGAGGTATCTACACTCGCCCGAGTGTACATATAAGTTACCGGCCGACCTTGAGGGGTATTTGCGATGTTCGGATTATTCGCTCTATGAACACCTAGCGGCTCAGAAAAGTGAGTGGGCAAGACGTATCGCAGATCGCCGACCGTACCGCATGCTTACAGAAATTCACGCCACCGATTCGACGCCTCGGCCACAGAAAATTTGTGATGTGTTGAAAGCCGAAGGTATTCAAACGATTCACGCCGGTTCAAAAGCTCGACTTTCGAAGTACCACGCAACACAAGATCAAGAAGCGTTTCCGATCTTTGTCGTCGATGAGTACGATCTTCGCGAAAAACCCGTGCCGATTGAGAAGGTGACTCGGGTTTTTCAACAGTATGAAGAAACTCGACGAATCGAACGCATCTACGTGGCACCCGAAATGTTAAGCCGGGCAAAAAAAATAGTGGCTGAACGAAAACTCTAGAAAAAACCAGGCTCTCAGTCGAGCGAAGCCGTCGATCACCTCGGGTGACGTTCGATCAGCTTCTTTGAAAGCTCGTTGAGCTCGTTCATGACCTCTTGGTAGTCGTCTTTTGTGCGAAGTCGACCCTGAGCTCCGTACTCTCCATCCGACAGCTGCTGAATCAGCCTTCGGATTGGCACCATGGGACCCACAAGTCGGTGAGTCAGAATAATTCCGAGGGAAACCGAGATGACACCGAACAAAAGCGCAACGGTGACGGTCGTAAAGGTTGCGGTCTTCAGTGACTGGTTGATGGCTCCTACGACTTCGGGCTCGATGCGATAAACAACGGCCAAAGTTGTGATCATATCTTCAAGCGAAAGAAGAAAAAGCAGAAACACGGCGCCCATCGTTACCAGTGTCATGCCCACAAAGTAGAACGAATATTTCAA
>JALHOI010000068.1 GCA_022843085.1 Pseudobdellovibrionaceae bacterium | reverse complement strand
GGCATCGTGAAAATCGTTCGACCCTTATTCTTCGCTATCAGCTTTTTGTAGATCTGATCTTTTTCCCACTTCGCAATCATCACCGGCTCACGCTCGGGCAAATTAGCTTTCATCGGAAAATTAGTCTGAGGAAGTTGGATCGTTTCTTTCACGTTGGCTCTTTCGTAAAGATAAGCTCAAGAACGTAGCATAGTGGGCGGCCTCACGTAAAAGAGTAACCGACAAGGTTCAACTAGCCGAGAAGCGGTTTGAGGCTTCTGTAGCCGATGGCGACGAGTGCATTCATGGCCTCGGCATCGCTTGAAAGATTCAGTTTCTCGCGGACTTCCGCCAAAATCGCGGCCGTCTTTGCAGGGCTTGCTGATAGTGTGGAAGCCACGGGTGAAGCAAGAGCTGAGGCGAGATTTTGCGCTGGCATCGCAACAGGAGATGGCGAAAACCCAGCTGTCTGCGAGGCTCCGTGCGCCGCCTGCGAATGCGCGGCTGAATTCGAAACGCCCGCATGTACGGACGATTGGGCGCCTGATCCGTCGAACTGACGCATGGCTTCATTGATTTGTCGAAGATCGGAAATGAAGTTTTGACCGCTGACCGGCGCTTCCGTTTCGATGCGCGCGGCTTCGGGCCGAACCATTTCGGGTCGTCCGCTTGAGCGATAATAAAGTGTCATTAAGCGGTCGGGGTCTGACGCTTGTTTTCGGACGTGCTCGGGTTGATTCACCAGCCAATTAAATGCGGCTTGCAAATCGCCTCGTCCGTAGATGGACGCGGGACTTGAACCGCTATTTGCGCCTTGACCTGGAGGCTGTCCGAATATCGACATAAGGGCGGGACGTTACCGACGGGGTGTCGTTCCACTCAAGAAAAAACATTCTTTGATCAAGATTTAGGCAGCCTTTCTTGAAGGAAAAAAGTCGATGAAGAGCGAAGCGAGACGTAGCCGATTTGAAGTGAAATTTGCTTTTCGTTTTTTCCTGATTGCGGCAATCGCCTTCGTTTTTTTGACATCATCTGAAAAATCTTTTTCGGCCTCTGGAAAAGAGAATCGTGAGTCTGCGTCGTTCGATGTTGAGGCGTTCGAACGCGCGCGCGAACTTCTGCAGTATCAAAAAGAAAATCCGGGAAGAACGAAGGCCGGCAAGCGTCGAAAACGTCTCAAGACCATTCCTGAGTCGACGGTCGTTGAGTACTTTCAAGATCATCCCGATGCGCTGAAGACCGATCTTGCACGTGTCGTTCGCGAATTAAACAGCAGAACGCAGGTCGTGGATACCACCAAACATGTTCGGTTGATTCCACCGGCCGGCCGTTCTGGCTATGAAGACTTAAAGATCTTTGTTTCTCACCCGTACCGCGTTCTCGACAAAAATATTCCCGCCGACAATCTTGCTCTTGTGTGGACTGACTTCATTCGCCGGGCAAAAAAAGAGTTGATCCTAAACGTCTTTGAATTCGACAACGAACAGGTCGCCCAAGCACTGATCGAAGTTCGACGTAAAAACGTGAAGGTTCAAGTTGGTCTCGACGCTGGCGTTCTAAAGAAAAATCCCGCTGCTCGTGCCCTTGCTGGGAAACTCAAGGCGGGCGGCATCGATGTCGTGGAAGTTGATTCGGCTGGGCTCAATCATCAGAAGGTTGTTGCGATCGATTGGACCGACCCTGAATCAGCCCGCGTTTTATTTTCGTCGGGAAACCTCACGCGCTCGTGTCTTGACCCCGCGGGCGATCTCGCGTTTCTCACCGGTGATCTTCGTGCGCACTATAGTGGTCGCTCCTTTGGTGGAGGCGTGAGGTCAATTCCCAACGCAAACCATGTGATCACGATGAAAAGCTGGCTGACAGCCAACATCGTCAACCACGAGCTGACGAAAGTTTTTTCGAAAAAACTCGCACTTCGCGGCTCTTCGTACCCGACTTCTGGGGCTTACCAAATCACCGGGCCGGGTGTAGACCCTCAGACTTTTGAAGCCTATCCGAAAAATAGTTTTATCATCGCATTTACACCGGGCGGTGGATACCGAGGTGTAAACAAAAACATCTTGGCGTACTTGATTAAAAAGTCTGAAGGCCCTGTTCGTCTTGTTCAGTTCGCTTTTGCAGCCGGTGAAGTTTCAGACGCTCTGCTCGAGCGCGCGCAGCGTGATTTACAAAAGACAGGGAAATTTGATTTGGTTTCGGTCGGCGATACACCCTTCGCGATGCAACACTGGAGTCAGTTTTTAAAAATGTCGGGCCTTCGCCGCGTCAACGAAGGTAAAGGAAAATCAAAACGCAGTCGATATCTCGATGACCCAAGCGGAGCTTGGTCGAAGTCTTTGACCGAAGACCAAATGACAGAGCTCAGAAAAAATATTCGGATTGCGCCCCTCGATTACGGCAACTCGCGCGCGAAAATCGGAAACGAAGAACATCACGTGAGCGCGAAAATTCACCACAAGCTTCTCAGCATGGGCGACTTCGCTGTAGTTGGATCGTCATTTAATTTCAGTCAGTCGGCCGAGACCAACAACGAACAAATCTTAGTTTTCAACGATCCCAAATTGGCTGCGATCGTTCAGGGCATCACGGCTGAGCTCGCAAGCTTGAGCCCACGTTCGGTCTTCGAAGAGGCCGAGCGGCGCCGGGCACGCAGTAGCATGTCGAGTGATGCCGAAGTCGATGACGAAAACGTGACGCCGTAGTTGACCGCGAATCTCGCTGCAGTTAGTCAGTCAGCAAGTCAGTCGTGTCGCCGAAAGCTTTCGATGTGCGGCCGTCCGAACTTTCGTTCCGCCATCAACAGATGGTGGGTTCGACACAGGGCTGTGAGGTTTACGGTCTCGTTCGTTCCACCAAGGACTCGCGGTCGTATGTGATTCACCTCAAGAAAATGTCGGCCCGCACAGCGGCGATCATTTTTCCTGTCGTGACATTCACATTGCCCACCTGATTTTCGGAAAACAGCATTTCGCACCGAAGGTTTTAGGAACTTCGCAGTTTGCGGCACTTCCGCAGCGGTGTCGTTTTGCGCAACGCGTGCTCGGACCAATCTTGTGAGCGGATTTTTTCTTTCGAGAAAAACATCCATCGCCGCTTCCAGAAGTTTAGCATTCGAACTCTCGCTGAGCGTATGAGACAGAAGTTCGGCAATTCTTTTTAGCTTGTCGTATTGCTGCTTCGTGAACGTCACTTGCACACTAACCCGATCCTCGCCGACAGGTCGTACCTTTTCATCCGCCGAGACTTTCGACAATTCTGGAAAGTGTGTCGCTAGGATGAAGTCAGCTTCACGACCGGTACATGATTCAACCTTCTTCAAAATGTCGGCCTTTTCGGCGGCCGAAATTTTCTCGCCTGTACGTTTCTCATCGACGCGAATAATCGTCTGAACTTTGGAAAGGGTCGTCAAAGCAAGTGCGCCGGATTCAATTTTCTCTGAGAGTTGCGGAACAGCTCGAAGCAATCTCGCCGCCTGCATTCTGCTGTAGGCCGCCGATTCGCTGTAACCTAGATCTTTAACCAGCCATTCAAAGATCGAAGAGAAAACTAGATCGGCATACAGTCGGCGCGAATCAACTTCGTTGATGTGATCTAAAATCTCGCGCGTAATTCGACGCTCGTGCTTTACAAGTGAACGAACCGCTGCGATGAGATTGTCGTTAGAAAGTGTCAGCATGAAAAACCTCCCGTTGATGACGAGGTCTTATGATCGGTTTTCAGAGACTTAATTTTCGCCGTTAAACGGGGCGAGACGAAGAGACTGAATGAATCTCGCGAAGGCGTACTTGTTCATGATGAATCGTGCTCCATGAGCCGCTGCGCTTGCTCAACAGGAGTGAGAAGCCAGCTTCAAAGTTGAATACGACTTCTTCAAAAATCCTGGAAAAAGCACGTCAATAAAATTCAAAATTAAACGGTGAACCCGAACGCAGATTTGAGAAACGTCCGAATTCGACGCGGTCGGGTGGCCCGGCCTCAGCAAGCTCTGCGGCCTCTGCAAGTCCTGCGGTCTTAATCAAGGCGCAGGTAAAGATTGAAAAATCCAAACGTCGTTGTCGGTGCAAGCGCAGTGAAATAATCGTTGTCTTGGCCGCGTGTGAGGTCTTCGACAACGGTGAGGCCGCCGACGGATTTCACAACCTCACGCAAAAGTTTCTCGCTTGCGCGGTTGAAGTAGCGACCATCAGGAATTTGTTCGGGAACATCGTCGACGCCGACACCTTTTAAGAAGCTCGCATGAATCAAACCACCGGGCTTAACCGCGGCTTTCAGTCTTGCGAAAACCGCGGGAAGTTCGCTAGGTGGGATGTGAATCAGCGAAGCGGCGGCCCAGACCGCGTCGAATTCGGACTCGAAGCCAATGTCTTGCGCGCGCACGTTCAAAACTGGACGTCCTATTTTTTCAGCTGCAATTTTCGAAAGTCCGACCGAGGGCTCGGTTGCAACGACATCGAAGCCGAGGTTTTGGAAGTGCAAGGCGTCGCGCCCGTGACCGGCACCGATTTCGAGAATACGGGCACCCTTTGGCAGGAGGGCGACAAACGCATCACGTTGCTTCGCAAAATCACTGCTGACGTGCGCTCGCGTCTCGTTATACGTCGCAGCGTTGTCATTGTAATAGTCGAGAGTCGATGGCTGCACCCGCAGCTCTGGGTGATTTTCTTGCGACGCAAATAGCGCTGCACAAGAATGCGCTTCTGCCGTTTCAATAGAGCAAAGCCAGACTAAGCTTAGTGCAAGCAATCGACCGCAGAAGCCGCCGAGGCTCGTCCCGGAGCCAAGTTTGTTGGACCCGCTCGAAACCCAGTCTCCGGTCTGCCTCGAAATTCTATTTTGGATCGGCCTCGAAATTTTATTTTGGATCGGCATAGTCTCGGGCGACGATTCCATATTTCTCGATTTTCCTCAGCAGAGTCTTTTTCGGGATGTTCGCGTGAAGTGCAGTTTGGTTGATGCGACCTTTGAAGGTCTTCAAAGCTTTTACGATAAATTCGCGCTCGAATGCCTCTTTGTGTTTGTTGAAGTCGAGGGTGTCGCCGCCGATCGAGACACTCGGTACACCAGTGTCAGTGCCGAGGTCGTCGCCTTCAGAATCGCCATCGGATTCGAGACCACCATCGGCATCGAAACCGGCTTCGTCATCGGTGTCGAAGTTCGAGCCAGTTTCGCTACGTGCTGAAAAGAGCTTAGGCGAAGCGTCGCTCGAGTGGGGCATGAGGGCCTCGATTCCTGCACCACTCAACTGCACGCCGACGGCGTTTAAAACGTTTTCAGGAATCGAAGTGAGGGTCAGCGTGTTCGAGCTTTCAAGAATGAAGCAGTGCTCGATCACGTTTTCAAGCTCGCGGATGTTACCGGGCCATGTGTACCTTTTTAGAATGACCATTGCGTCGGCCGCGACATTCGTAATGCGTTTACCGTGGGCAAGATTGAATTTTTTGATAAATCCACTGACGAGATTTTCAAGATCATTTTTTCGTTCGGCCAACGCTGGAAGATAAATCGGCACAACATTCAGCCGATAATAAAGATCCTCACGAAACTTTCCCTCTTGGATCATCGTTTCGAGGTTTCGATTGGTTGCGGCGATCACGCGAACGTTTGATTCGATCTCGCGATTTGAACCGACCGGAGTAAAAAGTTTTTCTTGCAGTACGCGCAGAAGCTTCACCTGCATTGTGATCGGCATTTCGCCAAGCTCGTCGAGAAACAGTGTTCCGCCCTCAGCGTACTGAAAGCGACCGATCTTGCGTTCATGGGCACCGGTGAACGAACCTTTTTCGTGACCGAAGAGTTCGCTCTCAAAAAGCTGTTCAGGAATCGCCGAGCAGTTGATGGCGACGAATTTTCCGTCTTTACGTGAGCTATTGTAGTGAACAGCGCGTGCGACAAGTTCTTTTCCCGTACCAGAGGCTCCGCGAATAAGAACCGGCGTATCGACTTTTGAAAGGCGATTAATGATATTGAAGACCTTCTGCATCTCGCTCGACGAGCCGATGATTTTGCGCCCAGCTTCAGTCAAAATCGGTGCGCTAGCGGCGATGCTTGAGATGAGCGACTGCGCTTTCAGCGCCCGCTCGGTCATGCCCAGCAAGTCTTCTGATTTTACAGGTTTTGAAAGGTAGTTGTAGGCGCCCTCTTTGACGGCTCCGACCGCGTCGTCAATATTCGCGTACGCCGTCATGATGATGACCTGAATTGAAGGATCGAATTCTTTGATTAGCTTTAATGCTTCAAGCCCCGAAAGTCTGGGCATATCAACGTCAAGAATGACGAGATCGAACCGAGTTGCGCGAACTTTTTCAACGGCTTCGAGTCCGTCATGTGCTTCATGAACGTCGTAGCTTTTCGCACCAGAAGTGCGCACTGAAGCGAGTGCCTCGCGAACCGAGAACCGCAAACCTGCATCGTCGTCTGCAACGAGAATTCGTAGCACTTGAGCCCTTTCGTTAAGGGCTCTGAAATCGCCCTAACTTGCCGGTAATTCGACTGTGAAAGTGGAACCCTGGTTGAGAGTCGAATCCACTTGAATCCGACCTTTATGCAGTTCAACGAAGTATTTAGCAAGATAGAGACCGAGCCCGGACCCCTTAATTGTTGAGCCCTCCGCGTTGCGACTGCGATAAAATTTCATGAAAATGTGAGGAAGTTCATCCTCAGGTATTCCAGGGCCCTGGTCGGCGACCTGAACAACAATGAGGCCGTCCCGCTCTTCTGAGCTGACCAAAATCGAAGACTTATCGGGGCTGTATTTTATAGCATTCTCGACCAAATTTGACAGCACCTGCCGAATCAGGTCGACATCGAATTTAATGCTGAAAAGAGGCTCAAGTTCGGTGCGGATTTCGATTTGTTTCGACCGCGCGAGGTAGTCGAGCTTATCCACAACTTCTTGCACGAGAGAATTCACATCCTTCGATTGCAGATGAAGCTGTATCGCTTTCGATTCGATACGGCCCAAATTTAAGACGCTGGTGATGAACTCAAGCAACTCGTCACTTGATCGTCGAAGGGTATTGATGGCTTCGGATTGCACAGATGAGAGCGGATTTGCATCCGAGCGAACGACTTCGGCCATGCCTTGAATGCGCGCGATCGGTGTCTTCAAATCGTGCGACATCATTGAGAGAAAATTCGTTTTCAGCTCTTCAACTTGAGTGAGCAGTTTGTTTTTCTGGTAATACTCCCAGCTGCGACGGTTTTCAATAATCAGTCGATACGGGATGAAGAAGTAGTAGCAGATAAAAATAGCGAGAAACGGATGTGCGACGTCGATCCACCATCCGCCTAGCCAAAGTGCCAAAATTGAAATCGAAAAGTAGCCACCGATCGTTGCTCCAAGGACCAGCAGACCCGTCGTTGGTTTGAGTGTGAGCACGACGAGAACTGTCAGGTAGGAGATCAGGACCGTGATGAAAAGATCCATCCACCGGGGCGCCCGCTTCGGAGAATCATTTCGAATCAGCGTATCGAACATATTCGCGCTGAGTTCGACGATCGTCATCGCAACGATGTCGCGTGAGTAAGGTGTTCGAACGTAGTCTTTTGAGGTCGTTTCGATGTCGCGGCCGATGATGACGATTTTGCCTTTAAATTTTGAGAGTCCGGCATCGTCCCGAAGCACGTTCACGTAACTTACCGGCTGGTAGGTTCCGCTAGGCGAAAACTGTACGTAGGCTTGGTCACTTTTCAAATACTCGAAGACGCCGCGATAAGCATTGGGCGTGTAACGGTCGCCGTTCTTCTTAAATTCAGCTGCCGCGCCTTCGTTGAAATCAGCCCCGACCATCGCGTGCAGGGTCGGAAATCCCTGGTACGCAAGCATCATGCGCCTCGTGACATCGTCTCGGGCAAAGATATTGCGATCGACGGGAACCGGCGCGCTCGCGGTGCGAACGCGATCAAATGGCGGTGCCAATTTCAGCGCGTCTTTTTCGCCGCTCAGGGGCACGTCGTCCAGTGCGACAACGAAACTTTTTACTGACTCGGCGGTTTGTGCAAGGGCGCGTGTTTCATCGAGTGATCCAACCGAATCAACCGGACTGAGAAGTGAAACGATGTGACGAGCGCCGGCGCGATCAAGTCGTTCAATCAAGTTCTTGAAGTCGGCGGCGTTTGGCACCCGACCGAGAGCTTGGATCGTGGGCGGATCAACGATGATTGTCTCGACAAGACCCGTGGGCTTCGGCGCAGGACGCGCTCGAACCCGAGCGTCGTACAGAAATGATTCAATGTAGTCGAATGAGAACTGCGTAAGGACCAGGGTAATCGCAAGGGCAAAAACGAATCGAGAGGCTTGAATGAGTATCTCGCGCGATCGATTCGAAATCATAACCCTCGGCTAGCCAGAAACGGGAACGCAACCACCGCCCGGACGGGTCGCCTTCGTGGTAGCCACTGTTTCATTGGCTGAACTGTCTTCATTGTCCGAACTGTCTAAGCCCACAGATGGTTTCGGTTTTATGATGTTAATGAGCTTCACTAAAATCCCCGCGGTCTTCGGCGATTTGGTCGCCGCTGTCTTGATATCTTGCTTCAGCATAACGTTCAATTCCTTTGGCAATGATGGTTCTGGTTCTTTCGCAGTAGGCTTGGTCGACTTTGTGTTTGTTTCCTGTTTTCACTTTGTTGACGTGCATGCAGCCACCGCCGCAGATGTGACGGGCCCAGCACGAACCGCAGCCATGCTTTTCGATCAACGGGCTAGCAAAACCAGCAAGCTTCTTGTTTGTGCTCGTAAGGTTGAGGTTCGTCTCGTCGCCGATGAGCTCGTCTTTATGGCCGACAAACCACTGACAGGCTGTGAATTGGCCTTCGGTATCAAGCTGCAAATGGTTTTTACCGGCTAAGCAGTGGTTTTCCACCCGAGCTTGCTCATCGAGAGTTCGAAACAAATGGTCAAAAGTGTGAAGCCTGCGCAACTCGGCCTCGCCGCCTTGGGCAAATGCGAGATCCGCGACTTCGTTCACCGCAATCGCAAATTTCTTCGAGTTGAGTTCGTCACCGGCTTCAGCAGCGAACTCGAACTTGATCGAATCGAAGGGAAACTGCGATAAGAATCGCCAGGCCTCAATGATATTCATGTTGTGCGAGCCGAAAACGGCGCCAGCCGTCAGTGATCCGAGGCGTTCGCGAACTTTTAGCAGTTCGGCAAGGCCTTTCAAAATGAGCTCAGACGAACCGCGGCCGCTTTTTGTGATGCGAGCTTTGTCGTTATCTTCGGGTGCCCCGTCGATTGAAACTGTCACATTTGTTTTCATCTCAGCCAGCATCTCAGCGATGTCGGCTGTGACAAGCGTACCGTTTGTCACAAGATCGAAACGCAATTCGATTTCGCGGCCGGCAACAAGCAGTCGTGCATCGCGAACGATGGCGCGGATAATATCAGGGTGCAGAAGCGGTTCGCCGCCCAAAAACGTGATCGTAAAACGACCTTTTGCCGGTACAAGTGCAAGCAACGTCGCCAGTTGATTTCGGGTGCGATCAAGGTCTGGAGTCTTCACCTTTGAACCGTAGGTTCCGTCGCCGCCAGCCGCACAATACGTGCAGGCGAGGTTACAAACTTGCGCCACGTTGATCGTGAGCGAACGAATTGCTGGCTCTGATGTCTTCGTTGCGACCGGCCAATCAGACTTTGCAAGCTTCCAGAGCGAAAGCTCATGAAGCGCTTCGCGTTCGAGATTTGAAAGAGAAGGAGAGTTTTGGCCATTTAAAAGTGCCGTCCACATCGCCGGTGCGAGCTCGGCGACTTGCATTTCGCTCCCATGAAAGCCAATGACACGACCCGTGGCAGGAACCCGAAGCGCCAAAACATCGCCCGAGCGGATGAGCTCGAGGGGAGGTGTTTGAATTTCAGATGCCGCCGCGCGGGCCGCTGATTTGTCCAATTTGGCTCCTGCCTTAAATTCTTCGCTTGTTTCAGGGTGAAAACTACACCGCAAGTTCGAATTACAGTGTCGGTTTGGCCCTGCGAACTGCGACCCGCCGACCTCAACCGCATTGTGTGCGATCTGATCAGACGAAGCCGGGCTCGGAGCTTAAACATAGCAAAGCGCGGGCAACGCGCCTGCCGCACCGGGAAATTTAAACTACGTGGGTATGTAAACGGCACCTGGTTGAAGCAGCTGTGCTTTTCAAGAAACCGGGCCATTAGCTAGGCAAAACAGCGCACTGCGACACGGACCGGTACCCACCTATCAAAATTGCTTATAGCTGCCGCGCTAATTCTTAAAGGCCGAGCTGGCCCGATCAGTTCTATTTTGGTACCGAGTGGTTTGTCTTTGATGGGCCGGGACTAGGGGAGCATGCGTGAAACTGCGATTCATAACTCTGGTTTTTACGGCGCTTCTTTTTAAGCT